>NZ_JAUBRJ010000005.1:100196-112300 GCF_036701805.1 Microcoleus sp. N3A4 | reverse complement strand
AAGTGTTGTCAGATTGGACAAGGAGGCGAGCGCTTCGGGAATTTCTGTTATCTGATTGTTACTGAGGTCAAGTGTTGTCAGATTGGACAAGGAGGCGAGCGCTTCGGGAATTTCTGTTATCTGATTGTTACTGAGGTCAAGTGTTGTCAGATTGGACAAGGAGGCGAGCGCTTCGGGAATTTCTGTTATCTGATTGTTACTGAGGTCAAGTGTTGTCAGATTGGACAAGGAGGCGAGCGCTTCGGGAATTTCTGTTATTTGATTGTTACTGAGGTCAAGTGTTGTCAGATTGGACAAGGAGGCGAGCGCTTCGGGAATTTCTGTTATCTGATTGTTACTGAGGTCAAGTGTTGTCAGATTGGACAAGGAGGCGAGCGCTTCGGGAATTTCTGTCAAACCAATACTGGTTAAATCTAAACGTTCTAATTGCTTCATTTCCAGCAGCAATCCCGGTATTCTTCCGAATGGATTGCCGGTGAGGTCGATCGAACGCAAATTTTTCAGCGATCGCAATTCTTCCGGTAGTGCGCTTAATTGATTGGTGATTAGTTTCGGAGTCAGTTTATCACCAACCCATTCCCAGTCTTCCACCTTCCCCAACACCAACATCTGAAGCTGCGTGCACTTGCCAATCTCCGGCGGGAATTCCTCCAACCCCAACCCCGCCAAATCCAATTCTGTCTGGCCCTCATCAGCCGCTTTGTCGATTAACTGCAACAACTCTTCTCTCGTCATATCCTTTGTCTCTCGGTAGTCTTCATTTTATTGTGACAGGATTTTTTGCTTGGTGGGGAAAGAATTAGGACACGGCCCAAAAAAGGAGACGGCAGTGTCGTTTCCCTACCCCAAAATTATCGTAGGGAAACGGCAATGCCGTCTCCTCCGCTGCCTACGCATCACCACCCGTAGAAACCGGGTTTTTTCCCATGTCTCTGACTGTCACCAATTATTCTCGCAAAAACCCGGTTTCTGGGTTTACGCATCACCACCAAAGAAATTAGGACACGGCAGTGCCGTTTCCCTACAATTAATCTGGCGATGATTATATCCGAGGGAGGGCGATCGTCGATTATTTTGGGGTAGGGAAACGGCATTGCCGTGTCCTCCGTGGCCTACGCATCAAAACCTTCATAACCGGGTTTTTTTGGGTTTCTACGACTGTAACGGGTATTCTCAGCAAAAACCCGGTTTCTTGCCACCCGCGAGGAATCTGGGGAGGAAAAAGGCTACACATTTTTTGTTTAGTAGATTTATGTTAAAGGGAGATGAATGATTCGGTCTTGGTATTCGTTATCAAACGAACCATCAACAATCACAATCAATTCCTCAATATTTTGCCCAATACTTAAATCCTGATTCAAAACGAAAATCCCTGGAATATGACCACCTTGAGCCAGATGATCTACCAAATGTACGGGCATTGACTTGCGATTGTTTGTCACCAAAATAAAGTTACGCTCCTCACACCACACCAAAATCTCCGGATCGAGAGTGCTTTTTGGGGGTGTACCAATTTCGCCCACTGCCCAAACTACTAAATCAGGGCGTTTTCGCCGAAGTTGTGTAGCATAAATGGGCGTAACATTCTCGTCCATTAAATATTTTAGCGCCATCGATCAAGCACCCTGGATAACAGATTGTCTTTCCCATTCAGCTTTCAATTTTCGCAATCTTTCTGTCGCCGGATGGGGATTGGCTACTTGGATCTTTCGCTGTTGATGCGACCATTCCAACCAATCTTGTATATATTGACTTACTGATTCCTTGTTCAGCAAATAATACAAAATAGTTGTGTAAACTTCTGCTAAAGTTAGAGATGGATAGAGTTGCTGAATTTCTTCGGCGGTGCGTTCTCGATAAAGATACTCATACAGTACCGTCTCAATCCCGATGCGATGTCCTTTAATGCGAATATCATCCGCTGCTAAGAAATCAAAATACTGATTCAGTTCCATATTTAAACTTCCTCTGTTAGCTATCTAGTATTCTACTATTCGGTTTGATGAGAAACAATAATGCGATCGATTTCTTCGCGGTGGCGATCGTAATAACGCCAAGCATTCTCTAAATCGCGATCCTCCAAGACTGGATAATTCCGAAGTAACTCAGCCTCATCAGCGCCCTGTTGGTGAAGCGAAACCAGTGTCCAAACAGGAATGCGGGTGTTGCGAATCCGGGCATTTCCTCCACAGACTCCAGGCGTACTCTGAATCGCCCTAGCTGAGAGTTTTTCTTGAAACAGCAAACTCTCTTCAGGTGTCAGCGACTCAATGACTTGAATTAAGGAGTCATATCAAATCCGGTTACGTCGGAATCATACAGTAGTAGTGCGAGCGTCTCGCTCGCGATCCATGCCGCGAGCGAGACGCTCGCACTGACAATCCAAATATATAATTACGATCCAACCGGAAACGATATCAACCAACTGAATGTTCATAGCTGGTAATTTACAGAATATAGAGTAGTGCGATCGCTCAAACTATCATAGAAAATTTCTAGTTCAGCCTTCAATTTTCGCAATCTTTCTGTACAGTGACAAATAATTTGTTACTGTACACCCGGTGGGGTTTTTACTTTGGGAATACCATCTGCTATGCGGATAAAAGGACTTGAACCTTCACTCCTTTCGGAACCAGAACCTAAATCTGGCGCGTCTGCCAATTTCGCCATATCCGCATTTTGACATTCAAATACTATAGCACACGACAGAGCGATCGGTCAATCGATTTTAGATTTTAGATTTTAGATTTTAGATAAAATAAAGCGACCCACTGATAAATCCGCAGGCTGATGACCGCATTGCTCGATCGCCCAACATCGAGAAACCCGGTCATTTTTGGACACCGGGTTCAATCATGAGTTATCGCCACAGCAATTTTCCGTATTTTTCACTTGTCACTTACTTTTGGCCCAGCGCTTTCCAGGTTGTTTCGTCCACCATGCCGTCAGCCGTGAAACCCTTAAATTTCTGAAAGTTCTTGACAGCCGTAGCAGTGCGAGCGCCAAAAATGCCGTCGATCGGGCCTGGATCGTAACCCTGTATTTCCAAACGCACCTGTAGCGTCTTCACTTTGGAACCGACAGCGCCTTTATTTAGAACAGTTGGAGGATTGCCGGGAACAGCAGCATTGCTCTCAATGGGAGCCTTGCTCTGCACAGTTTCACGAGCAGGCGCCGGATCTGCTGCTAAAGCTGTCCAAGTTTCTTTGTCCACAATGCCGTCTGACTTCAACCCCTTAGACTCTTGAAAGGCACTGACAGCCGATGTAGTGCGAGAGCCATAGGAACCGTCGATCGTCCCTACCTTGAAACTGTGCACCTGCAAGCGCTGCTGTATGGCCGCAACTTCTGGCCCGTCAGCTCCCGCCGAGATAGTTTTTTCCTTTCTCACTGGAGCCTGCTCGCCCGCGTAAAAAGGCTTGTTAAACATATCTCCTTGGGAATTTTCCTCGGGCGATGCCGACGCACCCCGATCGGCGGGAGCGGCAAAGTCTCTGCGGTACTGTTCCTGCACCAAGGGTTGGGAGTCGAAAGCAGCAGTTGCCTTTCTGGTCAAGGCGGGAGCGAGCAGAGCGATCAAGCTGAAAATCGTAACAGTAGTCACACGCATAAATTTCATCCTGTGGGTGAGGTTTGACAAGGTTTCGCTGTTTTCATGTTTCTAAATCTAATTGTATTACCCGGACTGCTTTCTGAGAAATCTAGCTGAAAGAAGAAGGCTATAGCGGCGAAGCTGAGCGGGTAAAAAGAAGGAAGACCAAAGTTGCAATCGACAGCATGGGGAAAGGGCGATTAAGAACGTCCTAACCGTCGGGCGCGATTGCTATATCTGCCACAGCTTCTAGAAGTTCGGCAATGGGGACGGCCGCACTCAGGAGTTGCGATTTGGAAGTAGAAGTTGGTTCGCACTATTCCTCAGAAACCCGGTTGATTCCGAGATGTTTTGTTACTAAAGCCAATATTTTAGTAGAAACCGCGTTTCTTAGCCTCAGTCCTCTTGTATAAAACCTGCTGTCATTCACAAATCTTTACGGGCGGGTTGTGTAAAAAGTCGATCGGTGAGAGACCAAGTTTTTTCCTTCAACCAGCCCGTAAGAAGCAAAAGTCGCCACTTATCGGTTCGCGTGTTCTGCCAATAAAGCCTTGGCTCTCGGCTTGTAAATCAGATAAAACAGCGCTTCTAGGTAGCGGAGCATATCTTCGCGGTTTTCCTTGGACGAGTAGTTCCAGAAACCGTAAGTCCGTGCCAGCGTCAGCAGTTTGGTAGTGTGAATTTTCCATGTATACGTGCTGTAAACTCGGTCAATTCCTCGTGTTGAAATTTCATACCAATAGTTGGGATTGTGTTCGCACTTCGATAAAAAATCTAGAATTTTTTGGGCGGTTTCCTCGTGGTTGGTCGGGTTGATATAAAACCCATTTATACCATCTTGAATGATTTCCAGCGGGCCTCCAAACTGCGTCCCGAAAGTGGGAATGCCGGTAATCATTGCTTCGAGAATTGTTAAGCCGAAAGCTTCAAATAAGGCTGGCTGAACAAATATACCTTGGCCGTCGGCGATTACCCGGTAGATTTCGCCGGACAGGCTTTTGGACAGCCTCACTCCCAGCCAGCGAATTTTACCGTGAAGGTTGTATTGGTCGATAATTGCGTAGAGCTTTTTAATTTCTTCGGCTTCTTCGTAGTCTTCGGTTTCTTCGACCCTGAGCTTGCCGGCTACTAGAATTAAGTTGCATTTTTCTTGCAATTCCTGGCTTTTACCAAACAATTCTGCTAAGCCTGTCAGGTTTTTAATGCGATCGAGCCTGGCCATCGAAAATAAAGGGCGCTTTTGCGGGTCGTCGAGTTTTCCAAAGACTTGTTCGGGGTCTTCCAGGGTAAAAAGTAACTCGTTGAGCCGATCGCGATCGCCTTGCACCCGGTCTTCGATCCGCGTGTAGGGAAAGTACACGCTTTCGTTGACTCCCGGCGGCACGACGTTGAATTTAGGGCTGAACAGTTCAATCCCGTTCACAACGTGGTACAAATCCGGCATGGTAAAACAATTGTAAGATTCGTACTGGCCGACACTATCGGGTTTGCCCACAATCTCTTGATAGGTGCTGCTGACAATACAATTCGCTGCATTCATGGCAATTAAATCGGCAGTAAATTGCAGCGCAAAATGGTACTTTTCCTCGGATTCTTGCCAGTAGAGATTGCTGAACAAATATTTAGATTTTTCCAGCGCATGGGCTATATTGCACTGAGTAACTTTGAGTTTGCGAGACAGCAAAAACGCTACCAAGTTGCCGTCGGAATAGTTGCCGACAATTAAATCTGGCTTGCCCTGAAACTCAGCAAGCAACTCTTTTTCTGCATCGATCGCGTATGTTTCCAAATAAGGCCAAATCTCGAATCTCGAAATCCAATTTTGAGTCAGTTTGGGATTGAACTCCCGGAAGGGAACCCGCAAAATCCAAGCATTTTCGGTGCCGTAAACTTTTTCCAAACGTTCGTTACAGCGCGTGCCGTCGCTGTTAGGAATTAACCTGGTGAGAATAATTACTTTAGGTTTTACGCCTAAACTATCAAGACCGGCAAGATGAATGTCTTCTTGCAGTTGTTTCTCTAAATTCTTCGCTTGATCGAGGACATAAACTACCTGGCCTCCCGTATCCGGCCGCCCCAAAACTCCTTCTTGCCCGAACCAGCCGTGAGGAGAAACTAGGACGATTTTGAAAATCATCGGGATGCGAGAAATAAATGCTTCTAGGGTTTGCGGATCGGGGGAATCAATTAATTCGTCAAGAATTCCTAGGGTTTCACGCACGCGGGATGCGGTATTTCCCCAACCTGCCTCCAAACCCATCATTTGCAGAACTAATCGAAATCTTTCGTAGGGTTCTTGTTCAGAAAGTTCGCTGACAAAGGTGAGGGCTTTTTTGATTTGTTCGGAAAGTTGTTCTTGGGATTTTATGCGATCGTTAATTAGTAATTGTACGCCGTTGTAGCGGTGAATTCGCAAGAAATTAAATAGAGTTTCCTGCCACTGTCTGGGGTCTTGGAACAGTTTGCTGGACAGGTATCGGTTGAGGAATTGCACTCCTTTGCCGATGTTTTTGGGGTCGCGAATTGTGGGGGAGTAGTCGTAAAACGGGCCGAAATCTAGTTCGAGGATGTCGCCTTCTTGGGGGTGAAAGTGGTTGACGAAGCGATCGCGCACGTCGAGCAATTCTTGCACTGTCATCGGCTCGAGTGTCAAGTCGTCTCCAACTCGCACTATTTCTATAGTAGCAATTTTTGGTCGCAGCAGGACGCAAATGCTGTCCTCTTCAAGAATAATTTCCTGAACGTAGTAAATCAGTTTGCTCAAAAGAGAAGATTGATGGAACTGTTCCGGCTTTTCGTATTTGGTGCAGTAGGCAGCAAAAGCGTTAACTATGTCGTTTCGCAGTAAATATTTGTTACCCAAAGCCCGCAAATCGCTGACCAACTGACGCAAGTCTGTTTTTTCGTCGCTGGCGATAACAGCCTGAAAGAGTTCAGACATAGATACTCCCTTATTTAAGATTTTTGATGGTCGCTGTCAAATTAGGCGATACTGTATTAGTATCGCCCTTTTTTTTAGGGGGCTACTTTTTTTAATGTAATTTTAAAGTCCGCAATCTGAACTTGCTATCCCTCAAATGACATAAAATTCCCCGTATTTGTGGCGAATGTAGCGGATAAAGGGATCGATACTTAAAGGTGAACCTGTAACCCGATCGATCAATTCGACGGCGGTGTATTTGCGGCCGTGCTGGTAGATATTTTGTTTTAGCCAGTCGTGGAGTACGGTAAAATTGCCCTGTTCTATTTCTACGGGAATTTCAGGATTGATTTTTACTGCTGTTTCGTAGAATTGGGCGCTCATCAAGTTGCCGAGGGTGTAACCTTGGAACATTCCGCCGATCGTACCAACATACCAGTGAACATCTTGCATCGCGCCTTCGCTGTCGGTGGCGGGAACAACGCCGAGGTCGGTTTGATAGCGTTCGTTCCAGGCTTCGGGGAGGTCTCGCACTGCTAGTTTTCCCTCTACCATTGCCAATTCTAGGTCAAAGCGGATGGCGACGTGGAGGTTGTAGGTTACTTCGTCAGCATCGGTACGGACGAGCGATCGCGAGACTTTGTTAATTGCCCGGTAAAATGCGTCAGTGGATACGTGTCCCAACTGTCGCAAAAATACGCCTTGGAGTTGCGGGTAGAAACATTCCCAAAAACCGCGGCTGCGCCCGACCAAATTTTCCCAAAGTCGCGACTGACTTTCGTGCACGCCGGAGGAAATGCCGCCTGCGAGAAGCGTACCTTCAAATTCCGGGGAATTTCCGAGTTCGTAGAGGGCGTGTCCGGCTTCGTGGATGCTGCTGAAGAGTGCTTGATCCAGGTGGTCTTCGTAGACGCGAGTGGTGATTCGCACGTCGTCTATGGAGAAGTTGGTCATGAACGGGTGCAGGGTGGTGTCTTGCCGTCCCCGCTGGAAGTCGTACCCCATGCGTTCTACGACTGTGCGGGTGAATTCTAGTTGCTGGGATTCGGGAAAGTTTTGGTGCAAGCAGGAGTCGTCAGCGGGTGGTTGGGAGGTGATGGCTTCGACTATCGGCACTAATTCTTGACGCAGTTTGGCGAAAAGCGGGCGCAGCAGGGATACTTTCATACCGTAGTCGCTGCGATCGATCAAAGGATCGGCGATATGTTCGTATCCGGGGAAAAAGTCGGCGTATTGCCTGCTTAATTCTAGGGTTTTTTCGAGATACGGCTCGACGGCTGCGAAGTTGTTGGCTGCTTTGGCTGTAGCCCAAGCTTCGTAGCAGTCGGCTTGGTGGCGGCAGAGTGCGGACATGAAGGTGGCGGGGACTCTGGAGGCGCGATCGTAGTCTCTGCGGGCGATGCGGATCAGGCTGGCTGCGGTGGAGTCGTAGGGGAGGGTTTGTTCGTAGAAACGCAAGTCTTCTAAGAGTTCGCCGATTTTGGGGTCGGTAAATTTTTCGTGGGATATTTGTTTGAGGGTGGCCAACTGGCGGCCTCTGGCACTTGCACCTTTGGCGGGCATATAGGTTGCTTGATCCCAATGCAGCAGCGACGAGGCTGATTCGATGTCGGTAACTTCTCTGAGGTGGGCTGCTAATTGAGCGAATTTTGCTTGAGTTTTGTCTAGGGTTTGCATGATTGGGGTTTGTGGTGCTGTTTTGCCTAAAAAGGTTGCAGTGCGGCATCGGTATCCATCAATCATCGCTACCCTGAAATCAAGCTAAAAACCGCACTTATTCTAGTATTGTACGCAATTTTGAGTGATTTTTGCACAGTTTCCGGTATTTGTTCGGATTGAGTTCGATCGCCTTGGACAAGTTTTCGATCGCTTTGTCGGTGATATTTGCTAAGGCTTCGGGGCTGTTTGTGCTGCGATCGCCTGCTTGTTTTTCCAGGGCGTAAACGCAACCTTTTTGATAGTAAAGGTTTGGATCGTCGGGTGTGAGTGCAATGATTTTATCGTAGGAGGCGATCGCTTCGGTAAATCGTTTAATTTTTCTGAGGGCGACGGCGCGGTTGTACCAGGCTTCAGTGTTGTCTGGCTGCAACTCTACGGTTTTGTCCCAAGAAGCAATTGCTTCTTCAAAGCGCTGTAAGTTGGCGAAGGCTAAGCCGCGGTTGTACCAGGTTTCGCTGTAGTCTGGCTTGAGTGCGAGGGCTTTGTCCCAGGATGCGATCGCTGCTTCAAATTGTCCCATTTGTGCGATCGCCGTGCCGCGTTTGTTCCAGACTTCGGGGGAATTCGGCCGCAGTTGCAGGGTTTTATCGTAAGAGGCGACGGCTTCCGGGTAGAGTTTTTCATCGGCTAGGGCTAAGCCGCGGTTGTACCAGGCTTGATGCAAGTCTGGTTTGAGTTCGATCGCTTTGTCGCAGGATGCGATCGCCGCTACATTTTTGTCAAATTTTCTTAGGGTAAATGCTTTGTTGTACCAAGCTTCGCAGTAGTCTGGTTTGATGGCGATGGCTTTGTCGTAGGAGTCGATCGCTTCTGAGAATTTTTCCAAGTTGACGAGGGTGTTGCCGCGGTTCGTCCAAGCTTCGTGGTAGCTTGGGTTGAGTGCGATCGCCTGTTCGTAGGAGGCGATCGCTTCTGAGAATTTGTTTAGCTTCTGCAAAACGTTGGCGCGGTTATACCACCCTTCGGGATTGTTTGGTTTGATTTGTAGGGATTTGTTGTAGGCTGCGATCGCTGCTTCTAGCTGTCCCAATTTTCTGAGGGCTACGCCTTGGTTGTACCGCGCTTCATAAAATTTTGGTTCAAGTGCGATCGCTTGTTCCCAAGATTCGATCGCAGCTTGGAATCGTCCCATTGCTTCTAGGGCGTTGCCGCGATCGTACAAGGTTTGAGCCTTTTGGGTGTTGACTTCTATGGATTTTTCCCCTGAGTCGATCGGCTTTTCTATGCTTGCTACTTTTTGCAAGGGGTTTCACCTCATTTTCTATCTAATTGATACTTTTCTTTTTTATATGCGATCTTTTTCGCCTGTGAGTGCTTTCGATCGATATTATTTGGTTATTTATCGCAATTTTACAGGATTTTGGGAACTTTTTCAAGTTTTTTCATATTAGTCCTGTATCTTCGATTTCTAGGTATAGATTAATACTAATTTTTTAGATGACTGCGTAGAAAAGAGGAAAGGGCGATCGGGCTGACAGGATTACGTTAAAACCACAAATAACCGCGATCGCCAGAAACCAGATTTTTCAAACAAACCGGGTTGATGAGCATTTATTCGGAGTTAAATGCTATCTGGATCGATGTTCAATTCGCGCAGTTTAGCAGCTAAACGTTGAGCAATTTGATTTGCTTGTTCGGCCCTTCGATCTGCTTGTTCGGCCCTTTGAGATTCTTGTTGGGCCCTTTGATTTGCTTGTTCTGCCCTTTGAGATTCTTGTTGTAGGCGCTGACGATCTAATAACCTCTCTGCTTCTAATTCCGCATAGGAAAGAAACTTTTCTCCATTAGGTCGATAAATTTCTAACCCATCTTCTCCCAACTCAAACCGCACACCTAATCTCGGACTAATCCATCCCTCCATCGGCTCAATTACTTCTAAATTTCCCTCAATTCTTTGCCAACCTTCCAACTCATTTCTTTCTGGATCGTAAAGGTAATACTCCTCAACTCCATGACGCTGGTAAAATGAAAGTTTCTTATTCATTTTAGTGTTGCTGTCGTTGTGGGAGCGAATCTCAAATACGACTTGAGGGCCAATATTATTCTCTCGATATTGTATGTAGGAAAGGCGATCGCCCTTTGGTCTCCCAAATATCACCATCGTATCAGGTGCTTGAGAAATTTCGGGTTTCCCCTCAACGGGATACCACAGTAAATCGGCGGCTACAAAAACGTTTGGGTCATCTTTAAACAGCGATTCGCAACCTTCTTTGATTTTGACAATTAATTCGTATTGAATTGTGCTTTCTGCCATTGGTTGACCGTCGCTGGAAGGATAAATGATTTCTTCGGTTGTGACTTGCATAGTGTTTATCTCCGAGAAGTATCTAAGTTTAATTGTACTATTTATTCAGATAAGCCGGCGGTTGAAACCGCGTCTACACAAACCAAGTCCGCCTGCGCGGACTAAGAAATAATGAGAGTGTTTGTGATGCTGTAGGGGCGGGTTTTACCAACAATAATTGCCTAAAATCGACAATCTCATAAACCCGCCCCGCCCAAGGGCCAATCCCTATTCTTGAATCAAGGCTTGAAACCGAGTATCCGATCGAATGCTGTCAAAATCCGAATCAGTTTTTGCGATTTCTCGGTATTCGTCAGGATTCAGATCGATCGCACGCTGCAAATTCTGAATTACTTGGTAAATTTGACTGCGTAACCCATAACAGCAAGCTTTATTATAAAATGCTTGGTGATAATCTGGTTTGAATTTTAAGGCTTTGTCGTAGGAGGCAATCGCCTCTTCAAGCCTGCGTAAATTACGCAGTGCAAAGCCCCGACTCAACCAGGCTTCGTGATAATCTGGTTTGAATTCTAAGGCTTTGTCGTAGGAGGCGATCGCATCTTCAAGCCTGCCTAAATTATACAGTGCAACGCCCCGATTCGACCAGTATTCGTGATAATCTGGTTTGAATTCTAAGGCTTTGTCGTAGGAGGCGATCGCATCTTTAAATTTTCCTAAATTATCCAGTGCAATGCCCCGATTGTTCCAGGCTTCGTGATTATCTGGTTTAATTTCTAAGGCTTTGTCGTAAGAGGCGATCGCCTCTTCTAGCCAGCCTAAATTATACAGTGCAACTCCCCGATTGAACCAGGCTTCGCGATAATCTGGTTTGATTTCTAAGGCTTTGTCGTAGGAGGCGATCGCATCTTCAAGCCTGCCTAAATTATCCAGTGCATTGCCCCGACTCAACCAGGCTGCGTGATAATCTGGTTTGAATTCTAAGGCTTTGTCGTAGGAGGCGATCGCATCTTCCAGACTGCCTAAATTATACATTGCATTGCCCCAATTGTGCCAGGCTTCGTGATTATCTGGTTTGAATTCTAAGGCTTTGTCGTAGGAGGCGATCGTATCTTCAACAAGCCTGCCTAAATCATCCAGTGCAATGCCCCGATTCGACCCGGCTACGTGAAAATCTGGTTTGATTTCTAAGGCTTTGTCATAGGAGGCGATCGCCTCTTCATGCCTGCCTAAATTACCCAGTGCAACGCCCCGATTGTTCCAGGCTTCGTGTAAATCTGGTTTGAATTCTAAGGCTTTGTCGTAGTCGGCGATCGCTTCTTCATGCCTGCCTACATTATCCAGTGCAACGCCCCGATTGAACCAGGCTTCGAGGTCTTCTGGTTTGAATTCTAAGGCTTTGTCGTAGTCGGCGATCGCATCTTCTAGCCTGCCTAATTTACCCAGTACAATGCCCCGATTGAACCAGGCTTCGTGTTTATCTGGTTTGAATTCTAAGGCTTTGTCGAAGGAGGCGAGCGCTTCTTCTAGCCTGCCTAAATCACCCAGTGCATGGCCCCGATTGAACCAGGCTTCGTGTAAATCTGGTTTGAATTCTAAGGCTTTGTCGTAGTCGGCGATCGCTTCTTCAT
>NZ_JAUBRJ010000005.1:60403-100096 GCF_036701805.1 Microcoleus sp. N3A4 | reverse complement strand
TGAATTCTAAGGCTTTGTCGTAGTCGGCGATCGCTTCTTCATGCCTGCCTAATTTACGCAGTGCATTGCCCCGATTGAACCAGGCTTCGTGTAAATCTGGTTTGAATTCTAAGGCTTTGTCGTAGTCGGCGATCGCTTCTTCATGCCTGCCTAATTTACGCAGTGCATTGCCCCGATTGTTCCAGGCTGTGTGAAAATCTGGTTTGATTTCTAAGGCTTTGTCGTAGTCGGCGATCGCATCTTCTCGCCTGCCTAAATTATACAGTGCAACGCCCCGATTCGACCAGTATTCGTGATCATCTGGTTTGATTTCTAAGGCTTTGTCGTAGGAGGCGATCGCTTCTTCATGCCTGCCTAAATCACCCAGTGCATGGCCCCGACTGAACCAGGCTTCGTGTAAATCTGGTTTGAATTCTAAGGCTTTGTCGTAGTCGGCGATCGCTTCTTCATGCCTGCCTAATTTACGCAGTGCATTGCCCCGATTGTACCAGGCTTTGTGAAAATCTGGTTTGATTTCTAAGGCTTTGTCGTAGTCGGCGATCGCATCTTCTCGCCTGCCTAATTTACCGAGTGCATTGCCCCGATTGTTCCAGGCTTCGTGATTATCTGGTTTGATTTCTAAGGCTTTGTCGTAGGAGGCGATCGCTTTTGCGTATTCTTCACCAAAGCTATACAATAAACCTTGTTCTAAAAACAAATCAGCTTTTTGTTCTGGTGTTGGCCCATACTCATCAATTAAAACTTGAATTCTCACCAATTCCCGTTTCCGTTCTTGGGGAGTCAAAGCTAGATCATCTTCTCGGTTCCATCTTTTCCAACAAGCTTGCCTTTTTTCAGATTCTTGAGTCATAATTTGATATTTTTGTGATAATTTTAAAGTATTTTTTGTAGCCCATCTTAGTCCGCGCTTGAGTGGACTTCGTTTGTCTAGAAGCGATTTCAATCGCCGCATCATCTAAGTTGGGTGGGGGCGGGTTTTTGAGATTGTCGGTTTTCGGCAATTATTATTTGTAAAACCCGCCCCTACAGCATTTATCAGGCTTGGTATTTTTTCAAGATTGCAACTTTTTCCGGGAAGATTTCGATCGCCATTTTGTCATCATAACGAGTCGCGAGCGATCGCCTCACCTCGCCCAAAAACAGCGGCTGCGACAGCCCTGGTTCAGGATGTACAACTGTACGAACGCGGATTGTCATGTAGTCTCTGCCCCTTCCAGATCGCCCTGGAGAGTACAAATCCGCAGCCACTTGCTGCATCGTTGCTTCTAACTCGGATTCGGTAATCGTCGGTGGCACGGTAACTACTGTTTGAGCGCCGCCTGTATCGTAAACTAAAGAATAGCGAACCGCACCCGGAATTTCTGTGCGAGTAAACAGTCCCAAACCCAGACCGAATATACTTGCAGCGACTACGCCCATAAAGCTTGTCACTCCTACCAATCGGAAGCGAAAACCCCATTTGAAGATAAAAGCCAGCACTGTCACAACAGCCAAGACTGCTGTCAGAATTCCCGCCCATTGGGCGTACATTAAAAGGTTAGAATTTACGTTCATTTGATAATTTGTTGACTGTTGACTGTTGACTGTTGACTGTTGACTGTTGACTGTTGACTGTTAACTGTTGATATTAGTTATCGATACCCGATACCCGATGCCCAATGCCCAATGCCCGATGCCCAATGCCCAATGCCCAATGATTAATTAAGCCTTTCGGCCCACAAGCAGATAAGTCATCATATCGCCTTTGCCCTTCACCGGAATCACGCCGCGCTCCTCAAAAACGTACTTATCGCGCAGGCGCTCGTAGGTAGCAACTGTCACCTGAATGCTGCCGGGGACGCCTTGAGATTCCATCCGGGAAGCTGTATTTACCGTATCTCCCCACAAATCGTAAGTAAATTTTTTAGTACCGATTACCCCAGCTTCTACCGGGCCTGTGTGGATGCCGATGCGGATGCTGAGCGGCTGACCTCCCTTGGTACGCATCTTAGTCATTGCTGCTAGAATGTCGATCGCCATTTCGGCGATCGACTCGGCGTGGTCGTCGCTGGGCGTCGGCAAACCGCCAACTACCATATAAGCATCGCCGATCGTCTTAATTTTCTCAAGTCCGTAGCGATCGGCCAACTCGTCAAAAGCCGAAAAAATCTCGTTGAGCAACTCCACCAACTGGGCCGGCGACAAATGAGCCGAAAGCTTGGTAAAACCGACCAAATCGGCAAACATCACTGTTACCTCAGCGAAACTGTCGGCGATCGTACTTTCGCCGTGTTTGAGGCGCTGCGCGATCGCCTTGGGTAAAATATTTAACAGCAAACGCTCCGACTTTTCCTTTTCCTCAGCCAACTCCTGCAAATACGCCTGCTCTTTATCCCGCAGCCGCTTCTTTTCCAAACAAGCGCTAATCCGAGCTTTGAGCAATACCGGATTGAACGGTTTAGAAAGATAATCCTCCGCCCCCAACTCTATACACCGCACGATACTGTCGATATCGTCCACCGCCGAAATCATAATCACCGGGATGTAGCGCAACTTCTCGTCCGCCTTCAGATTTTCCAGCACTTGATAGCCGTTCATTTGCGGCATCATAATGTCGAGGAGAACTAAATCAAAAGGCTCTGTTCGCAACATTTCCAGAGCTTGCACACCATCTTCCGCAACAGTCACCGCGTGGCCTTGACGCTGAAGTCGGCGGGCCAGCAAATCGCGGTTCACCTCATTGTCGTCAACAACCAGCACGCTGCCCTCGTCACCTTTCATGTCATAGCCTCTTTTAGAAGCATTTCAATCTTACCCAAAAGTCGGGGAAACTCGACCGGTTTGGTGTCGTAGTCGTCGCAGCCGGCGGCCAGACACTTTTCACGGTCGCCCGCCATTGCGTGAGCCGTCAGCGCAATCACCGGAATCGTGCTAGTTTCAGGAGCAGCCTTAATTTGCTGCGTTGCTTGCCACCCGTCGAGCACCGGCAGACTCATATCCATCAGAATCAAATCCGGTACTTTCGCGAGGGCCATCGACACCCCCTCAGCACCGTCAACAGCAATAAATACCTCGTGTCCCTTGCGGGCCAGACGCCTGGAAAGCATATCCCTGTTCATTTCGTTATCTTCGACCAACAGGATTTTAGCCATTGGTGTTCTCCTTGCCTTTCGAGTCGTACCTGCGATCGAACCTGTCATTCACTATAGAGCGAACATCGCGCAACAAAGTATCGCAACTGTAGACTCCCTTTTGCAACACCCGATCGACACAACCGTTTAGCTGCTGGCTTTCGGCCGGTGTCAGGTCTTTCCCCGTCAGCACAACAATCGGTATTGGATCTCCAGAGTACGATTTGCGAAGTTCGCCGATCAACTCAAAGCCATCCATTTCCGGCAGCATCAAATCCAGCAGGATCAGATGCGGTCTGGCAATTTCTAGCCGAGAGAGAGCAGCGCGCCCGCTGTCAGCTTCCGTTACCGCCCAGCCTTCTCTTTCTAGTATGCGTCGCAGTATTTCGCGCGTGGCAACGTCATCTTCCACAATTAGAATCTGACAGGTCAAATTGTTACTTGCAACGCCGTCTTGGTCGCGTCGGTACTTGTTCAACAAGGCAGCCAGCCGTTTGCCGTCCACTGGTTTGGTGAGGTAGTCCGAGGCACCCAATGCAAAGCCGAGGCTTTTGTTGCCAACAAAGGATAGCAGGATTACGGGAATAGAGGCAAGATCGGGATCTGCCTTTAGGGCCGAAAGCACCGCCCAGCCGTCCATTCCGGGCATGATCACGTCGAGGGTAATCGCGTCTGGCCGCAGTTGCTTAGCGAGCCTGAGAGCTTGCTCGCCACCGCCGGCGACTTCGATGTGCAGCCCTTGGCGAACGAGGGCGCGCTGGATCAAATCCCGCGAGATCGGGTCGTCGTCAACTACCAGCACCGTGCCGACAGCGGCGGCGCCCGGAAGGCTGGGGCTGTCGCGGACTTTGTTGGCGATTTCCGGCTGTTTGATGGCGCTGGGCAAGAGTACGGTGAAAGTGCTGCCGGAGCCCAAGGTGCTGCTGGCCTCAATGCTGCCGCCCATCATTTGACAGAAGCGCTGGCTGATCGCGAGTCCCAACCCGGTGCCGCCGTACTTGCGGGTAGTCGAGGCGTCAGCTTGGGTGAAAGGTTGGAAAACTTGCTGCAATTGCTCTTTTGTCATGCCGATGCCGGTGTCGGCGACGCGGAAACTGAAAAATTCGGAGTTGGAAATTAAAATTTGGGAAGATTCCTCTTGATTTTTCATTCTTAATTGTTCATTTTTAATTCTTTCCACTCCGATCGCAATTTTCCCATTTTGAGTGAACTTGGCAGCGTTGCTGAGCAGGTTCAGCAGCACTTGCCGCACTTTGGTCATGTCGGCGTGCATGGTGTCGAAGTTGTCTGGACAGTACACTTCTAGGGTGTTGCCGTTTTTCTCGACCAGCGGCCTCGCCGTGGCGACAGCGCTTTCAATTAAGGCATGGATGTCGAAGGTTTCTAAGTAGAGATCCATTCGGCCTGCTTCAATTTTAGAGATATCTAGAATGTCGTCGATCAGGGACAGCAGGTGTTTCCCTGCGGTGCGGATTTGTTCGAGGTCGGGGAGGGATTCGCAACTTCCCAATTCTTCGGCTTCTTCTTTAAGCATTTCGCTGTAGCCGATGATGGCATTGAGGGGTGTTCGCAGTTCGTGGCTCATGTTGGCGAGAAATGTGCTTTTTGCCCGGTTGGCTGATTCTGCTGCTTCTAGGGCCGACTGCATGGCGGATTCTGCTTGTTTGCGATCGGTGATGTCTTGGACTGTGCCTTCGCAGTACAAAATGCTGCCGCTTTCGTCGCAGATGCTGCGGGCGTTTTCGGAAATCCAGATCGTGCTGCCGTCTCGGCGGTATATTTGGGATTCAAATTTTGACACTTGGCTGCGCGCGGCCAATTGGGCCATAAACTCGGCGCGTCGCTTGGGGTCTACGTAAAGTTGGCGGTTGAGGTTTGCGAGTTCGGCGAGCATTTGGGTAGAGGATTCGTAGCCGTAAATCTCGGCTAGTGCGGGATTGGCATTGAGGTAGCGCCCGTCTGGGGTGGTCTGGAATATGCCTTCGACTGCGTTTTCAAAGATGCTGCGGTATTTTGTTTCGGCTTCTCTCAAGGTTTTTTCTACTTGCTTGCGCTCTAGGGCATTGGCGAGCATTTCTCCTACCATTTTTAGCATGGTGGATATTTCTTCGGTCGATTCCCTACCCTTCGGGAACCCCTGCGGGGAACCGGATAGCTTCGCTTCACGACCTGCTGTTTGCTGTGAGGCATCGAATCTGAGAAATCCTACTAGGTTTTTACTGCTAATTAGGGGAATAATTATCAGCGATCTGATGTTGTTTTGAGGTTTGTTTAATTCTGTTTTTAGGGAATCTGCACTGGGATGTGTTGAGGCGGGTGCTGTTCGAGCGGCGGCGGTTTGGGATGGGGAATCAGTCAGGAATTCTGGCGATTTTGTGCCTGTCAAACAGGCAATTTCCGCCTTGGCTGGGGGCGCGAGTTCGCCGATTTCTGGAATGTAGAGGCATTCGGCGCGATCGAGTTTTTCTGCGATCCAAGGGATTTGTGCGATGTCTATTTGTTTGTCGGTGCTGTCTTTGATTGCCGGAATGCCGTCGGGGCACCACTCGTAGGTTTTGTCGGCGCGGGTTTTGTCTGCTGATAACAGGTAGATGTAACTGCGGTCAAACCCGATCGAGGTGGCGATCGCTTCCAGTGTTCGATCGATGTTTTTGTCTATTTCCGATCCGGGCTGGCCGATAAAACCGGTTGACAAACTGGCGATCGACTGATTGAATTCTACTCTATACTGCAAAGATTGTGCTACTTTTTGGCGGTCGGTAACGTCTCGAAAGCTCCAGACTCTGCCGACTGTGTTTGTTCCGACTTTTTTTGATGGTAACGAATTTAATTCGATAATTTTTCCGTCTTTAAATTCTAATAATTCCCGGATTTGAGTATCTGGATCGGCCGACACTTCGATCGCGTTTTGGAGAAATCCTCGGGGGTCTTTTAATTGTTCCCGGGCGTTGGGGAATCCTGTTTCGAGCGGTTTTTTGACAGTGCCGAAGGTCGATCGGTTCAACTTTCCTTGGGTGGCTGGCAAACCCCACATCTCGACAAATTTCTGATTGTAATTGCATATATTGCCGTTGCTGTCAACCGCAAGAATTCCCGCATCTGTAGATTCTATAACTGCTTGCAGCATCGAGAGCGATTGCTTGTGTTCTCTAATGTCAAAAAACACCAAGACTGATATTTCGCCGCCATCAACTGCGGGATTAAAAAAATAGGAAACTGGTAAAATCTTGCCGTCGCGGCACAGAAACTCGCCGTCCCAATTGCTGCAAGGTTGACCGGAGGCGATCGCCTCTTGTAAACCTAGTGTAGGTGCGATCGACCTATCTTCACTTTTACTTACTCGATCGGTCAAAACTTGGGATTTCTTGCCTTTGTTTTGCTTCCCGATGCGTTCTAGCAGCGAAACGCCTGCAAGTTCAGACTCTCGCCACCCCAGCAAGCGTTCGGCCTCTGGATTCACCGAAATGACAAACCCCTTCGCGTCAAGGATACACAATCCCGCCCCCAAACTGTTGACAGTCGCCCGGAGTCGATCGATTTCTGAAGCTGTTGGAGAGTCTTGAGGGGACTGGCGCGAGGGGGCCAAATCCTGTAGCGCCGCTGGCTCCGAGTTCAAACCAGCCTGCAGCGGTTCCTGCAGGCTCCGAGCTCCGTCGTAGCTACAACTTACTTGCTCTAAGAATAGCTGCCACTGCTCAGCAGTGGGAGGGGGGGACTCGCCGGCTAAACCGAGCTGTTCGAGTTGGCGCTGGAGGTGGGGATGCATAATTTCTGGCGCTTTGTAGGCAACTTTCTACAGTATATCTTTTTAATTAATAGTATATATAGACAGCTATACAGTTAGTATACAAGTACGGGATCGAGCAAATCATAGGTTTTATCGAGGCGCAGATCGAGCATCTCTGCTGTCCAAAATCTTTCAAACTGCGCTAATTATATTTATAGCAGAAAGCAGAAGGCAGAAGGCAGAAGTAATAAAAGCCAGGGTTTTAGCAATTAATAATGTCCTCGCCCTCTTTGCGGTTGCTATATTATCAAAAAATTTTCCATTGTCAACAAACCCCTGCTCTGAATGTCGATCGCACACTCAAAAATGGTATGCGATCGAGTTAACTTACGCTCAAAAACCCGGTTTCTGCCAAAACTCGCTTTTTTGAGCGGTCAACTTAGGTGTACAAATCGGGTTTCGGGAGCGATATCAAATCAGGTTAGAGCGTCTCGCTCGCACTGTACTCGGAAAATCATTGTTCCGATGCCAGCCGAAACGATATCAGGACTTTCGTACTGACTGCCAACTTAATTATGGTTTGATAGCAAAACATCATATTATACCTCTATGATTCCCAAAAAATAGTCAAAAAAATGAGTCGATCAATGCGATGATTATAGCAACCGCGCCGACGGTTAAAACGTTCTTAGGAATGAGAATTAAATAACTTACACAAGGAAAGTGGGGTGGGCTCTTATAGCCCGCCATTTTTGGACGGGCGGGACGCCCATCCCACCATAACAATTAAAATTGTAAGTTATTTAATTCGCGATCCTTAATTTCTGAAACACAAGCTATTATATTGCTTCTTGCTATACGTTCAAAATCTCCATACCTGCTAGCGAAACAATCAGCAAATTGCGGAGACTAATAAAGTGGGCAGCGCTCGAAAATAACTGTCAAAAAATATGATCGATCGCACTATTCGGTGAATATCGAAGTTTCGCTGATAATAGCTGGCAGCCGAATTGTAAAAATAGAACCTTTCTCCAACTCGCTGAATGCGGTAATGTCTCCGCCCATCATTTCGCAGAATTTCTTGCTAATCGTCAGCCCCAAACCAGTGCCGCCGTACTTCTTAGTAGTTGAGGAATCGGCTTGCGTGAAAGGATCGAAGATTTTGGCTAACTGTTCGGGACTCATGCCAATGCCGGTATCTTTGACCGTAAAAACGATCCAATCTTGAGGGGAAGACAACAGAGACAAGCTATTTTCAGCTTGGCTACCTCCTCTATAAGTTCCAAGTTTTTTGCGTCTCTTGGCAGCCTCGGCGGGGGTTTCGACGGAGCGGGTAACGGCGAACGCAATCACGCCGGAGGAAGTAAACTTCGAGGCATTGCTGAGCAGGTTGAGCAGTGACTGGCGGAGTTTAGTTAAGTCGGTCTGCATCGAGCCAATATCCTCAGAGCATTGTATTTCTAAGATATTGTTATTTTTGTCTGCCATCGGCGCGATCGTGGCGACTACTTCCTCAACCAGATTTAAAATGGTGAAGGTTTCGACGTGCAAGTCGGTGCGGCCTGCTTCAATTTTAGAGAAGTCTAGAATATCTTTAATCAGCGCTAGCAAGTGCTGGCCGGCGATGTTAATTTTCTGGAGGTCGTCTATGAACTCTTCGGCACCGAGGTCTCGGGCGTCTTCTTGCAGGATCTCGCTGTAGCCGATGATGGCGTTGAGGGGGGTTCTGAGTTCGTGACTCATGTTGGCGAGAAAAATGCTTTTCGATCGATTTGCAGCTTCGGCGGTTAATGCGGCGCGGCGGAATTCTTCGGAACGCAAGCGTTCGGTGATGTCGCTGGTCATGATTAAAACGCACTGATTACTGCCGAGGTCGATGAGTTCCGCTGACAGCAGCCAGTCGCGCACTTCGCCGGCTTTGGTGCGAATTTTGATTTCTTGGTTGCCGATCGAATTTTGTGATTGCAATATCTCGGCGAGCCGCCCCCCGTCTTCTGAATTGACCAATATTCCTAAGTCGTTGACGGTGCGGCCGATAAATTCGTGCCGCAGCCAGCCTAAAGAGCGCAAAAAGCTTTCGTTGGCATCGAGGAAGCATCCGTCTGTGAGGGTGCAGATGCTGATGCCGACTGGGGAGGCGTGAAAGGCTTTGGAAAATCTTTCTTCTGAAGAACGCAGCGCGGCTTCGGCCCGCTTTCTGTCTGTGATGTCTTGGACGGTGCTAGTAATGTAGAGGAAGTTGACCGCCGCTTGTTCGTAGACTGTGCGGTTGCTGCCGTCGGGGAGTACGAGCCTGTAGTCGATGCTGTAAGGCTGTTGGTGAAATAAAGCGGCTTCGATCGAGGTTTTGACTAATTCTCGGTCTTCGGGGTGCACGTATTCCAAGAAGGCTTCAAGGCTGGGTTCAAAAGTTCCCGGGCGCTCTCCCAAGATGCGGTAAATTTCCTCTGACCACCGCAATTGCTTGGTGTTGCGGTCTAAGTCCCAATTGCCTAGCTGCGCGATGCGCTGGGCGTTGGCGAGGCTGGCTTCGCTGGCTCGCAGGGAGGCTTCTGCTTGGTGGCGTTCGGCGACGGTGGCGGCTAAGACTAAGCCGGTGACGGCGATGACGGCGATGAAGGCTTGCAGGGATAACAGTGCTTGGGGGATGCTGCTGGCGTGTTTGAGAAAGGGGCCGCTGCCTCGGGCGATGCCCCAAATGGCGAAGCCGCAGAGGATGAAGTTGGAGAGGGCCGTGTAGCGCTGGCCGAATCGAAAGGCAGCCCAAACTACGAGGGGAAATGGTAAGTATTCGAGGGGATAGCGGGCGTAGGCGGCGCGGGTGCGCGAGCAAAAGACGAGCCAGCCGACTGCTAGCAGCAGCAGCAGCCAAATCGCTCGTTCGACCATCTGTTGGCGGCGGGTGGGGACTTTGGGCAATTGTTGCCACGTCAGCAGCAGCGGGGCGACGAGCAAAATTCCCATAGCGTCTCCCACCCACCAAGTCCCCCAAATCGTGCCAAAATCGCTCCAGCTAGATAAACCGGTCAGGCATACGACGATGCTGCCGATACTGGAGTTGATCAGGGTAGATCCCAAGGCTGCTAGTCCGACTATTCCTAAAACGTCTTTGAGCCGATCGAGCCCGGCGCTAAAATTAATGTCCTGTAGCAGATAAGTTCCCGTCCAGGCTTGCAGGGTTCTGGCGCCCGCCGAGATCAATGCCGTGCCGATGTTGGACGACGGTACGCTCATGCTGAACAGGAAGCCTCCGATTGCGATTCCCGGCCACAGTTTCCGCCCGAACAGCAGCAGGGCGACTTGGGCAATTCCTGCTGCTGGCCACATCGGGTAAATTTCTGAACTCAGGGTGAGCGTGGAAATTGCGAATTGCGACGCCAAATAGTAGACTAGGGCGATCGCCCCTACTGCGAGGAAGTACCGCCAGGAATGTCCTTTGATTGCGTTAAGGAACTTTGTCTGCATTGTCGTTTGGGGAAAAGGTGGACGGTGGTTGGGGTCTCAGTAGGTGGCACGGGACAGACACAGGGTAGGGAAAATGTTTCTATTAGGTGATGGTAGGTCATGGGTGGTAGGTAGTGGGAGAACCTTTTGAGCTAATTTTTTGTGGCGCTGTTGAGGGTTCGGTTTTTTTTTGCTGTGCGATCGACGAATCTACGCATAAATTTCGGGAGTATCGCTTTTTTGTCAATATATCTGTAAGGGCTAAGAATTCGGTCTGTAGATTTTTGGTTTTTGTTAAAGATTTATTACCGAGCGACTCCGGGTGTTTTTTCATGTTGGGCGATCGCAACTCAATTCACCCTAACATTTTGCACCATGCTCAATCATACCTAAGCAACCGATAACAACGACGTACAATCTCAGCTTTCAGGTAACTCCCGGGCAAGAAACCGGGTTTCTGATTAGAAGTGCAGGCGGGAGTTATTTTCACTAGACTTTCCACCAATTAATCGAGGCTTCAAGTCTTGCGATCGAATACAGTGAAAGCGGAGAATTTACAGCAAAAAAATTTATTTTCCCTTCTCTATTTCCCTTTTGCTGTTGCAGTATCTAAAGTTAGTGTCAAACGCTCTTGAGCTTCTTTAAGGGCGTCTTGGGGGTTGCGGCCGAGAAGGGTTGCCTCTATGGCGCGACCGAGGTTTTCTGACAGGCGGGAGTAACCTGAGATAATGGGTCGCGCTCTGGCTGAGTTCATTTGCTCTAAAAATACTCTCAAAACAGGGTTTTTTTCCACAAAGCTTTGATAAGTTTGGCTCTGTCTCGATTTTAAGTTAATTGGCAAGTAACCGGTTCCCAATGCCCATGCTGTTTGGAATTCTTCACCTAGAACGTATTCTAAGAATTCTCTGGCAGCTTTTTCGCGTTCTGGGGAGGTTTTCATTAAAAATAGGTTTTCACCCCCAACGACGGCTGCGGGCCGTTTGAGGGCGGGTATCGACATCACTGCGTAGTCGATCGGGCTTTGCTGCAATTGTGCTAGCGTCCACGGCCCGGTGATTTGCATGGCGACTTTGCCGGCGATGAAGTTGTCGAGTTCGTAACCGCGTTCGGGTGCTGACAGTATTGCTGAACCTTCTTTTAACAAGTCGCTCCACAATTCTAAGGCGGCGCGAGAACCGGGATTGTCTATTTGGGGTACGGGACTTTGAGGTGTTTCGGCTTTGAGTTCGCCGCCTGCGCTGAACATGAATGGCAGCCAGGTAAATACCGTCCATTCTCCTTTGCCTAGGGGGAGCACTATGCCGTGTTGGTCTGTGCGGCCGTCTCCGTTGGTGTCTCGCGTGAGCGATCGGGCTGCTTGCTTTAATTGCGCCCAATTCTGGGGAACTTTTTTGATTCCTGCTGCTTTAAATAAGCTGGGACGGTAAAATATGGCTGCGTTGTTTGTGGCTAGGGGAACTGACCAAGTATGTCCGCCCAGTTCCATTGACTCGAAGAGTGCCGGGTCGATTTCGGCTTTCCTGGGCGATTTGTCTAGCCAGTTTTCTAAGGGTTGAATTGCGTTGAGTTCTGCTAGTTTTCCGGCAATTGTGGGTACATTAAACAGCAACTCTGGCGGCGCATTTCCTACTATTGATGTGAGGATTTTTGGCAGTTGTTGGTCTGGCTGACCGATGTAAATTGGTTCTACTTGGATCTTGGGATGTGTTTTGTTGAATTTGTCGGTGAGGGTTTGAAATACGTCGCGATTGGGCGGGGGGTTAATGCCGTGCCACAGTGTAATCTTGATTTTTTCGCTGTTTGTTTGGGGGTTTTGACAGCCGCTTAATATTAGCAAATTTAAAATAAGTAAAATGCAAGCAGCTAGTTTTAGTTGCATTTTTATGGCTTTGGATAATTGTGATAAAATCATTTTTTAGTTGTATTCAGGGAAGAAGTTTTTTTAACCGCAGATGAACGCGGATGGACGCGGATAGTTAGAGGTTGGTAAAACGGGCTAATTCTAGAAAATCTGCGGGTAGCTGATTTGTCTGTCCTTCTGAGGTATTTTGAAACAAAACTGTGAAAGCTCCGGCTCCTAGTTTATCTTGCGGCCACATCCGATAGCAAGGAATTTCTGTCAGGTGCGATCGATATTTTTCTAAATGAGGAACAGTGACTGGCCCAAATTCGGGAAATTTGCTTAACAGCCATTCGCTGACTCGTTCGTTTTCTGCGGTTGAATAAGTGCAGGTCATGTAAGCAAGATAACCTTGGGGCGCTACAATTTTAGCAGAATTGGCTAAAATTCTTTTTTGGCGGTTGGCATTGCTGTTGATGGTGACATGATGAAAGCAGCCGGGTGCTTTGTCTCCTTTTGCTAAGAGTGATTGACCAGTACAAGGAGCATCTACTATTACTAAATTAGCAGTTTGTGGTATTTTTTCGGCAAGTATTTTTGAATCGACGTTAGCGGCGGCAGATGGTAGAATTTGGCAGCGTCTTAAATTAGAGATCAGCATTCCCATGCGTTTGCCTGTGACTTCGTTGCACAACAGCAATTCTGGGTTTAATGTTTTCCAGGCAAATACACTTTTGCCTCCGGGGGCGGCGCACATATCTAAAATTAGTTTGATTGGTTGCGGTATTGTTAGTAAGGTGGAGGCGGCGAAGATTGAGGAAAAGTCGAGACAGTAGTAATTTCCGGCTTGATGTAAGGAATGTTTTCCGGGCTTGGATTCTAAGGCTAGTCTATCTACAAATTCCGGTTGCCAAGAAACTGGATGTTCGAGAATAAATGGGTTTTCTGTTGGTTTTGGTTGCAGCCACAAGATGGCAGGATTAAAAGGTTGGGGATTTGTGACGGCCTGAATAAACTGTTCTTGTTCGGCGGTGTCGGCAAATAAGCTGCGGCTGAGTTTAAGCAGGAGATTAGATGGGCTTTCCATGTTCTGACAGATATGATAAGATTGAGATGAACACTAAAAACTGTAAATCCGATGATAATTCCTAGTGTAGAACAGTTAGATTTAACTTTGGAAGAATGGATGCAAAATCCTCCTGACGGGACGGAGTGGGCGGACGGTAAAGTTATAGTCAAACATCCTGTAGAACTTGTCAATGGAGAAGTAGTGGGCAAACCGGGAATGACTGCAAAGACTCGCCGCATTCAATCAAAGCTAGATTATTACTGGAGAAGTTACATGATCTCAAGCGGGCAAGGAGGCGAGGTTTATGTGGAAGTCACTTGTCAAACTCTGAAAAAAGGGCGAATACCCGATGTATCTTATATTACTCCTGAACTGTTGGCGCAAGTTGGGGAGTTTTCAGTTTTGGCGCAGAGTTTTCCGCTGCTAGCTGAGATTGTTTCGCCTAGCGATTTTGCAGATGATGTTTTTGCTAAGGCACAGGAGTATTTAGAATCGGGATGTTTGGAAGTTTGGCTGCTGTTTCCTAAGAGTAGTTGGGTGTTAGTAATTACTCAAAGTCAGGTGGTTTTGTTCAAGCCTGGTGAGGTGGCGATAACTCAGGTTGTTTTGGCAGGATTTAGGGTGGCGGTGGATGAATTAATGGCGTAGTTTTGTTGTTATTATTGTACGAAATAAGTAAAAATCTATGAAAATTGTCTTTTTTGGCACTCCCGACTTTGCTGTTCCTAGTTTATCCAGTTTGCTAAGCCATCCAGAATTTGAGGTTGTGGGTGTGGTGACTCAGCCGGACAAACGCCGGGGAAGGGGCAATAAATTGATGCCTTCACCTGTAAAAGATGCGGCTTTAAATCACAGTCTCCCGGTTTGGCAGCCGCGACGAATTAAGAAGGATGCGGAAACGCTTGCTAAGTTGCGGGAAGCGGCGGCCGATGTTTTTGTGGTGGTAGCTTACGGCCAGATTCTTTCTCAAGAAATTCTGGATATTCCTAATTTGGCTTGCGTTAACGTTCACGGTTCAATTTTGCCGAAGTATCGCGGTGCCGCGCCGATTCAGCGCTGTCTTGTTGACGGGGAAAAGGCGACGGGAATTACTACTATGCTGATGGATGCTGGCATGGATACTGGGGCGATGCTGTTGAAGGCTTTTGCTGGTATTTCACTGTTGGATAATGCTGATTCTTTGGGTGACAGGTTGGCGGAAGTTGGGGCGGATTTGTTAGTGGAAACTTTGGTGAAATTGAGGGATGGGGAAGTTAAAGCTGTTGTTCAAAATGATGCTGAGGCGACTTACGCACCGATGATTAAGAGTGCGGATTATGTGCTGGATTGGTCGAAAAGTGCGATCGACCTTCACAATCAAGTTAGGGGCTTTTTCCCGGATTGCACGACGACTTTTCGCGGCAATTCTTTGAAGGTGATGGCTACTGTGCCCGTGGGGCCGGAATATTGGCTGCAAATGCCGCCGGAGTTGAGGGTTTTGGAACGCGAATGGCCTGTTTTGTCCCAGTTGTCGGGGGAGAATGGGGCTGTTGTGAAGGTTGTGAAGGGCTTGGGGGCGATCGTCCAAACCGGTGATGGTTTATTATTGTTGCGGGAGGTGCAGTTAGCGGGGAAAAAGGTGCAGTCTGGGGTGGATTTTGCGAACGGAACTCGGTTGGTTGTAGGGGAGATTTTTGGGAATGCTGATTCGTGAATTACAACAATAGATTACTAGAGGGGGAGGCAAACTGTGTATATCTTATTTGATGGCAACTGGGACGAACCAGAAATAGAGATATCTGATTCGCCACGAGGTTTGATCGAACTGGGAGAACTTTGCATAAGCATCAGTGAAGATTTGAAGCTTCACGCGGAGAAAATAAAGTCCGAGTTTTATCCTGAAAACCTGGAAGGTATTTCCATGAAGTTGTCTTCGATAAAAAATCCAGAAGGATTAGACTTAATCAAAATTCACCTAAACCAAAGAAATCTGGTATTTGAAGGTTCTAAATCTGCTTTTCATGATCTGGGTATGTCATTGCTAAACTACTTCCATGAAAATAGTCGACAACCTGAACATTTTCACCTATACTATGTGGAAGGCGATTGTCTATTAGCACCTACTAACTGTCACGTAATATTTCTGTGTAGAGATCCGCATATAACGTGACAGACAATACCTAAAATTCTACCAAAACTTCCTCGCCACCACCCAACAAACCCTGCGCCGCCTCTAACATACTCTCCGCAACATCTTTCAAATCTTCGCGACTTGCCAGATAAGTTTTCAAAGCTTCTAACGGTTCTATACTATTATTAGCATTCAATTCTGGCAGCCGCGGCCTTGCTAGCTGACTGACTAATTCCGGTTGAATTGTGTAGCTGTGCGCTTCGCCCAGAAGTGCGTGCAATTCTGCGTTGTCGATTAAATCCAATTGTTCCGATCGCACTTGGTAAATCAACCTCACAACCGCATCGTTTATCTCTTTTTTACCAATAGCTTTCACTAACTCCGCCTGCGGGTTTTCCGCTTCCGAAACATTGACTTTCACAGTAATAAATACCCGCACGGGCAAAGCACAAAATTCCCACTCTGCTTTCCCCCGTTCCAAGTTAACTAACACAAAACCTTTGTCTTCTTTCTCTTCGCTAAAATCAACTCGTTCGATACTTCCGGGATAAATTACTGGCGGATTGTTGGAAGCATTGAGATTTTGGTGTTTGTGAACGTGGCCGAGAGCAACGTAATCAAAACAAGGGCGAGTTAGCATGGAAACGGGAATGTTAAAGCCTTTACCAACTGCTAAAAAACGCTCGGCGCCCAGACTTGCTTTATCTGCCATTAAGTGCGCTAAAAGTACGGTTGGTATGTCGGGGTTGAGGCGGCGAATTTCGCCTTCCATTGCGATCGTCAGTTTTTCGGTTAATAATTGGTTAACATCGCCCATAGAAAGGTTTTCAGTCTCGGAACGTGTCATTAAGGTCGATCGAGTCAACCAAGGCAATGTTACCACCTGTACGGGCCCGCTGCGGGTTTGAATCAGGTGAGTGTCCAGGCGATCGCCTACAATAAACTTAGGTATCCCCAAAGTCCGATAAATTCCCAAACTCGCGCCGCCTTGTCCCTGAGAATGTTGGTCGTGATTTCCTACTAGCAAAACCGTCGGAATTTGCGCGTCCACCAAGCGGCTGAATTGGCGAGCAAAAGCCTCTTTTACAAACGGTGGAGGCGTCGAATCCGGGAAAGCATCGCCGCCGAATACGACTAAATCTACGGGTTCAGAAATTGCTCTATCCATACATTTGCTCAGCGTCGCCGCGAAGTCTTCCAAGCGCGTATTTAAACCAGTTTCTGGATTAATGCGCCCGTGGGAAAAGCCGCTTCCCATGTGAATATCTGAAAGGTGTAAGATTTTAATCATTGGTTATGGGTTATGGGTTATGGGTTATGGGTTATGGGTTATGGGTTATGGGTTATTTGTTGTGAGGACTTAAGTCCTCAGAAGAAGGACTTGCCTTCGTGACAACGAACCAAAGAAAGTTTTTTTTCATAAATCACAATATTATGCCGGGGACTTTTTCATATATCTCGCTAATTGCACAACTAAAATTCGCACTAACAAATTCTACTGTATCTCCTTGTCGGTAAGTCTGAGAAACCCAGTTACCCTCAGCATTGAGTCTAAAACATTCAATTTTGATTTCGGATTGAGTGATTAACACGTATTCTTGCAAACTCGATGCAGTTTGGTAATCGACAAATTTATCGCCCCTGTCAAAAGATGCAGTTGAGGGCGACAATACCTCAACTACCAAAGATGGATATAAAATGAAGTCTTCAGTAGAACTTGTATCTCTTTCGTCGCAAGTCACCGCTACATCAGGATAGTAATAGCAATTTGCCTCTTCCAGTCGTACTTTTATATCTGATGAAAGAACTAAGCAGGAACTCTCGCGGAGATGATTGTTAAGCAAACTTGCTAAATTTACTGAAATAACAATATGAGGTTTTTTTGCACCCGTCATTGCATAGACGTGTCCGCGTCTATACTCGTGTTTGATGGGGCTGACTCGTTCGCCTTCTAGGTAATCTTCTGGGGAAATGTAGAAATTATTTTTGCTAACAAACATTGATGTTTCCTCCGATATTTTTATTTTACACTATTGGTTAATAATCGCATACCCGGGTGGGAAACGGCAGTGCCGTTTCCCTACAAATTTAACAAAATTCCAGAAATCGTGCGTGCCAAAGTTTGCCGCTTTCTGTCAAACCCTGCGATCGCACTTTAATTTTGACACTTTTGGGGTTAGCCTCGTAGAGTCGGGCAATTTCCTGCATTTCCTCCCCACTAAACCCGGTTCCCACTGTTCCTACTGGCACTAATTTGCCATCGATTTCTCGCGCAACTTTGACGGCGCTAAAGGGCCGCCCCGCAACTTTTGTAGCCGTCAATCCCACAATAAATAAATCATGTTCCTGACAGTATTTAGTCCTCACCATCGGATATTTTTTAACATCTTTGCCGCCGACATAGCGGCAGTTGTGCAACACCCAAACTTCACCTTCTCTATTTTCAGATTCCTGCTGATTTGCCAGTACGAGTTTTTCGGCGGCGGTGCGAAATGTCGGTACAACTTCAAAGGCTGTGGATAAATTCGCCAGCATTTCGCCAACTTCAACTCCCGCTGCAATTCGTTCGGATTCTGCCACGGTAGTTAAGTCATTGCCTTTGAAAAACAAACTTTTAAAAATGGCATAAATTGCGCTGGGCTGGATTGTGGGAAAGCCGCTTTCAATATTAACAGTAGCAGCTTGCGCGCCGGTGCGGTGTTCGCTGCCGGTAAAGCTTTTGTAATACAGTTCGCCGTCTAAAACAAAGGTGCCAATTTTAGCGGCTGTGTCGATTAATGTGCGATCGATCTCAACCGATGCCTGTTGCCGCAGGTTAGTCGATCGCGATTGGTAGTATACTTTATCTGGCGTCGCGATGACAACTACTCGATTGCCGTCGCGCTTCGGCTGCCCCCAATAATCGGGATTTTCGATATAATAAGAACGATCGCTCGGTGCGTCAACTGGCTGCATCGTCACAATCCTTCCCGGCTGCAAGTGCGGTGGCAATTCGGCAACAATGGGATTGTTGGCAGTTTCTATTATTGGGGCGGAAGTTGATTGTTTAGCAGGAGCGAAATCGGCGGTAGAATTGTTTGGAGTATTGAGGGCGATCGGCTTTTCTCCGGTTTCCAATTCAAAAGCTCTTTTCCAAAAGCCAAAAGCCATTTCCGGGTATCCTTCCGACTCCGCGCACAGTGCAAAACCAATAACTTTTGCCGTACCAATCCCGCGCCCGTAATCAGCTAAATACTGCACGGCACCCGCTTCACCCATCAAGTGCAATCCTCGCGTGACGATGCGATTGTTCCAGCGTTCTCGAATGTCGGCGCTAATTTTTTTGGCTGCTTTTCGCTTGGCTTCTGCGTATTCCGTGTAGTCCATACTGCCTCCTTTTGTAGGGCTGCTTATATAATATACTAAAGCTTGATTTATTAGTCAAGGTTAAGTTGACAATTAGGTTTTGTGAATAAATTTAAGTCTTTCATTTGTGAACTAGATTTATTTTTTTACCGCAGAGGCGCAGAGGGCACAGAGGAAGAGAAGAAAAAGAGCGATGGGCTGGTAGTTGCGTTTTGATAGTCAAGCCCGGTAATTGGTTCGTCGCAAATGCTAAGATAACTTCGATCGCGCATTGCGACCAATAAAGCCGTGAGTTGCGTCTTGCTCGCGTTGGGTTAGCCAACTTGCGATCGGACGTTTGAGAATTTAAGATCGAGTTTAATTTTACTCTTATGATGCGATTGATTTTGTACAGCAAACCCGGCTGCCACTTGTGCGAAGGGTTGCAAGAAAAACTCGAACAGATTGAAAGCCTCAAGTTTCAACTCGAAGTCAGAGATATTACCGAACGCGATGATTGGTTTCAAGCTTATCAGTACGAAGTTCCAGTTTTGTTTAAAGTGCAGCCCCAGGCAAGGAATTCTGCTGGCGAGGCTGCATTCTCCCCTGAAGAACTGTTACCCCGTCCTTCTCCCCGCTGTAGTGTCGCCCAATTGGAGCAAATGTTACAGAAATATTTGCAAAGCGATCGGTCACAATAATACGATTTACGCAAAAACTCAGGTATTAATCCCGGCCTCGGGGTGCGCGGTGCACACTTTACTGTAAACCTGTAGGGTTTGCACAGCAAAAGCCTGTAGATAGCGACTCAAAAAATGTGTTGCACAAGTCATATTCAAGACATCCAAGTAAGGAGTTTTTCAGATGAAATTGAGAGAATTATTAGCAGCAGTTCCCAGCATTTCCTTTGACGCCAAACATCCCGCCCTCGATGCCGAAGTCAAGGGTTTATCGACTAATTCTCACGCTTGCAAGTCGGGCGATTTATTTTTGGGAATGGCGGGAACGCGCGTAGATGGGGGAGATTTTTGGCAAAGTGCGATCGAATCTGGTGCTGTTGCCGCCATAATTTCCACCCAAGCAGCCGCAAAAACACCTTCCGAAGACGGGGGTACTTGCGTCATCGCAGCAGCCGATATGGCTCAAGTTTGCGGTCAAATAGCAACTGCTTTTTACGGCAATCCAGCTAGCAAATTAAAACTTGTCGGCGTTACCGGCACGAACGGCAAAACTACAACAACTCATTTAATCGAATTTCTGCTCAATGAACTGCAGTTGCCGGCAGCGATTTTCGGCACGCTTTATACTCGCTGGCCTGGCTTCCAACAAACTGCACTTTACACCACACCTTTTGCGGTTGACCTGCAAAAACAACTCGCAGAAGCTCTAGTCGCCGGATGCAAATATGGCGTGATGGAAGTCAGTTCCCACGCCCTAGCACAGCAGCGAGTTTTGGGCTGTTGTTTTGAAGTTGCTGTCTTTACAAATTTGACTCAAGACCATCTCGATTATCACCGCGATATGGAGGATTATTTTGAGGCAAAAGCGCTTTTATTCAGTCCAAATTACCTCAAAAATCGGGCGGTAGTTAATATTGATGACCCCTACGGACGGCGGATAGTTGAAACCCTTACATCTGACAAAGTTTGGAGTTATAGCACTAGCAACCAAAAAGCAGATTTATATGCTTTTGATTTACAATATCAGCCCAATGGAGTTAAGGGAATGCTGCACACTCCGAAGGGCGAAACTGCTTTTGTTTTGCCTTTAGTCGGTCAGTTCAATTTATCAAATATGTTGGCTGCTGTCGGTGCTGTTTTAGAATTGGGTTTAGATTTGTCCGCAATTGTGGAGAAATTATCTCAGTTTTCGGGAGTACCGGGACGGATGGAACGGGTGCAAATTAGCCCGGAACAAGATATTAGCGTTATTGTCGATTACGCGCACACTCCCGACAGTTTGGAGAACTTGCTGAAAGCGTCGCGGCCGTTTATTCCGGGTCAGATGATTTGCGTGTTTGGCTGCGGCGGCGATCGCGATCGCACGAAACGCCCGATCATGGGTAAAATCGTTGCAGAATTAGCCGATTTAACTGTTGTTACTTCCGACAATCCGCGCACTGAAAATCCCGATCGCATTTTGGAGGATGTTTTAGCAGGAATTCCCGCCGCAGTAAAGCCGGTCGTGATGCGCGATCGAGCCGCTGCAATTCGCACTGCTATTATGGACGCTAAACCGGGAGATGGCGTGCTGATTGCAGGGAAAGGACACGAAGATTATCAGATTTTGGGCACTGAAAAAGTCCATTTTGACGATCGAGAACAAGCGCGAGATGCCTTGAAAGCCAGGATAAATTCGGTTAACTGAATTCGGTTAACTGTTAACGGTTAGCTGTTCGCGGTTAACTGTTAACGGTTAGCTGTTCGCGGGCTGGGAAATTAGTTTTATTTTTCAGTATTGATACGAAGGTAGAATCTGATTGGCACTAGATTATAATTGTCAAGCAAAATATTTTAATCACAAAATAATTATTTCTATGATAGAACTAACTGGTTATCAAATTCTCGATCGAATTTACAGCATATTCGGTGGTTCGTGAAGTACACTATAAAGCTCTATTGTGCGGTACGTGTTATGTAGGGTGCGTCGCTGCTCGTGTTTAATGGAACTTGCAGATTGACTGGTGGCGACGCACCTTACTTACGACCCTTGTTGTGTGTACCGCATATACATGGAATATGCTGTATTCAGGCACTCGCACCCTAGTTTATCGCGGAATTCGCCTCTGCGACCAAAAACCGATCGCCATTAAAGTCTTGCGGAACGAGTATCCCAGCTTCAGCGAACTCTTGAATTTTCGCAATCAATACACGATCGCCAAAAACCTCAACTTGCCCGGAATTATTCAAACCTACAGCGTGGAAGCGTACCAGAATGGCTATGCGTTGATCGTGGAAGACTTTGGGGGAATTTCCCTGAACGCTATTTATGACTTATAGCATCAAGCGACCTTAAATCTTCTGGGTGATTCTAGCGATCCGAGTTGCTTGTCCGGCGAAAGCTATCGGGTTGCTGAAGATATTCCCGCACAGGTGGCGGCGAACGATCGTACAGGGTTATTTTTTAGTTACGTTTGCCAGCAGCATCTTAATTATTTGTTCGGTGATTATGCCACAGCAATTGAGAAGTCAAACGCTGCTAAACCCTACTTTGAAAACTGTGTTTCCTCGCTGCCAACGGTGCTGCACTTCTTTTACGATTCTCTGGCACAACTGGCAATTTACGCGACTGCAACGCCTCCACAACGCCAGCAAATTCTCAAGTGCATTAACGCGAATCAGAAACAACTGAAGAAATGGGGGCACTATGCCCCAATGAATTACCAACATAAGTTTCTTTTGGTAGAAGCAGAACGGTATCGGGTACTGGGGCAAAAACTAAAAGCGATCGACTATTACGATCGCGCCATCTCCCTCGCCAAAGAAAACCAATTCCTCAACGAAGAAGCCTTAGCAAACGAACTCGCCGCCAAATTCTACCTCGACTGGGGCAAAGAAAAAGTCGCCGCAGGCTATATGCAGGAAGCTTAGGATCGCGAATTAAATAACTTACAATTTTAATTGTTATGGTGGGATGGGCTCTTATAGCCCGTCCAAAAAGGGCGGGCTATAAGAGCCCATCCCCTACTCCCCACTTTCAAGAGTGTAAGTTATTTAATTCTCATTCCTTACTAATGTTACGCCCGCTGGGGAGCCAAAGCGAAAACCGATGACCTAGAAAAACGTTATCCCGATCTGCTGCGCCCTATCTTACAACAGTCCGCCCAACCGATCTCTATTCTAGAAACCTTATCCACCCTCACCAATCCCACCTACTCCATTTAATTGATTGAGAAAGCAGAGGAAATAGATTTAGATTATCTAGTAGAAGATTTGCCCAAGATGTTGAGCTCCATGAAAATTGGGTGCGATCGCATCAAAAACATTAGCACCTCCCTCCGCACTTTCTCCCGCGCCGATACGGCCAATAAAGTTGAGGCTAATATCCACGAAGGACTCAATAGCACTTTGATGATTTTACGCCATCGCCTGAAAGCGAACGAAAAGCATCCTGAAATTCAAATCATTAAAGATTACGGCAAGATTCCCAAAGTAAAATGTTATTTGGGACAATTAAACCAGGTATTTATGAATCTGCTGGCAAATGCGATCGATGCCTTAGAAGAATCGAATCAAGGACGGAATTTTGCCGAAATTCAATCCCATCCCAATCAAATCACTATTCGGACGCAAGTGGAAGGTGAACAGGTAAAAATTGCCATCGCCGATAACGGAAACGGAATGTCGGAACAGGTAAAAAATCGTATTTTCGACCATCTATTTACCACTAAAGACGTGGGCAAAGGAACTGGGTTGGGACTGGCGATCGCCCGTCAAATTGTAGAAGAAAAACACGGCGGAAAACTGAGTTGTATTTCTGCACTGGGAGAAGGAACGGAGTTTGTCATTGAAATTTTTATTGATTAAAACTAATAGACATCGTGCAAAAGTCTATCTTGCGATGGATTCCACTTGACGGGGTGACAACTCCTCTGGAACCTTGATGGTAAAAGCATTAAAGCCCCTGAACCTCAAACAAGATAGCGGATTATTGACAGGCTGATTGACTCATAACCCAATACGGTTCAGTATTTCAAGTTGACATTAGGCAAAAAATACTGATAAACTAGACTGGAGTATCTATCCCAAGGGACTTTGACATTGCTTCAATACGACTTTCTATATCGCTTTCTGAAAATGGCTGCTGTCAACGTAGCCTCGAATATTACAATACCCTTATCCGGTGCAATCAGCGTAGCTTTCCTGGGACACCTGTCAAACATTAGTTATTTAGCAGGGGTGGCATTAGGAGCTATCTTGTTTGATTTTCTCTACGAAAGTTGTTCCTTTATCAAGTCAGGAACAACTGCAATTACGTCTCAAGCAGTTGGACGAGATGACCGAGAAGAAATGCTTCTAGCAGGACTACAAAATGGTTTAATCGCTTTGGGATTGGGTATGCTTTTTCTGCTGCTGCAATACCCTTTGGGAAAGCTCGGATTTATGTTGTTGAACGCTACTCCCGATGTGCAACTTGCCGGGATTAATTACTTTAATAGTCGGATTTGGGGAGCGCCTGCGGCTTTCGTCAACTTAGTCTTAATTGGATGGTTTCTTGGAAGAGAACAAAACCGCAAGGTTCTTTTACTCACTATTATTGGGAATGTTGCTAATATTGCACTGAATTACCTTTACATTGTCGTTTGGGATTGGTCAAGCATGGGGGCGGGATTGTCGCAGGCTATTAGCCAGTATCTAACCTTATTTGTAGGGCTTGTGATGATTGGCCGTGAATTTTCGTTAAAAGAAATAGGTACTTTAACAGGAAAAGCCCTAAATTTGTCTGCATTACAAACTGCTTTTGTTCTGAATGGCAATCTATCTGTTAGGTCTATAGTTATCGTATCTATTTTTGTCCTTTTCAATGCTTTTAGTGCAACATTGGGCACTGAAGTTCTGGCTGAAAATGTTTTACTCCTCCAAATAGTAGCATTAAGTATGTATATGTGTGATGGAGTAGAATACGCTACTGTAAGTTTAATCGGTAACTTTCAAGGTCAAGGAACAACACATAAATTTGTGCCACTTTTGCAAATTGCATTAGCAACCAATCTGGCGATTAGTTTAATAGTTGGGCTAGCTGCTTTCTTTTTTCCTGACCCTATATTTCATCTGTTCACTAGCCATTCTGAATTGATAGAAGCAATTAAAATTTATATCCTTTGGATACCCATTGTTGTAGTGGGCGCGGGAGTTGCTTATATTCTAGATGGATATTTTTCTGGCTTGGGTGAGGGTTCTGCTGTACGCAATACGTACTTAGTCAGCGGCTTACTGGGACTGATCTCTCTATGTTTATCAACCTTTTATTTTCATAGCAATCATTTTTTATGGTTAGCATTATCCGTATTTATGCTATCTTGCACGTTAATGTCGGGAATACAGTTACCTATGACTTTGCAATCAAATGAGGAGAAGGAGGCTGTTGCCAACTCATAATTTAATCGATCTTGAAAATACCGCTTAAACTCTCATTGCCCTGTAGTATAGCCGTTCTCAGAAAGATGAGGTACGTAGTTGGGCTTCAGCCCTATACGTTTAAGTCGTTATATAATCTGTCAATCATACCTCATCTTTTTAAGAAAGGCTATATCTTGAACGGTTACAATTATTTTGACGAGTTATATTCATTTTTTGTAAATGAATATAAAAAAACATTGAAATAAGAAATACAAATGAAATACAGAAAATTGGGTAACAGCGAATTGCATATTTCAGAAATCAGTCTTGGTTCCTGGGGTATTTGTGAGGGTGTAGAACAGCAAAATGCAGAGGCTTGCATTTACAAAGCCTTTGACGTTGGTATTAACTTCATTGACACTTCTAATTCTTATGCGGCTGGCGGCGCTGAGTCATTTCTAGGGGAAGTATTACAAGGAATTGAGCGATCGTCCTATATCCTAGCGACCAAGGTCTTCTTTCCCACGTCACCTACTGACCGAGGACTGTCAGCAGCCCAGATCGGAAAACAAATCGATGCTTCTTTAAACCGATTGCGTACCGATTATGTTGACTTGTATCAATGTCATCGCTACGATCCGAACACACCTTTAGAGGAAACAATGACGGCACTCACTGAGGTAGTGCGTCAGGGAAAAGCTCGTTACATCGGCTTTAGCGAGTGGAGTCCAGAGCAAATTCAATCTGCGTTCAGTATTGCTGATGTTGAACGCTTTGTTTCCAGTCAGCCTCAGTATTCTATGCTGTGGCGCACACCGGAAGCTGAAGTGTTTCCATTGTGTGCAGCTAATGGTGTTGGTCAGATTGTTTGGTCGCCATTAGCTCAAGGTGTACTTGCAGGTAAATACCAGCCAGGACAAGTTCCACCTCAAAATTCTCGCGCTGCAAATGAAAAAATGAATTGGTTTTTGCTGGAGGAGTTGTTTAGCGATCGCATTCTAACAGCAGTACAGAAACTCAAACCCATTGCCCAAGACTTAGGGTTAAGTATGCCACAGTTAGCCCTGGCCTGGGTACTACGCTCTGAGTGCGTATCTTCAGCCATTATCGGTGCTAGTCGCCCGGAACAAATTGTTGATAACGCTGCTGCATCAGGAATACAACTGGATGCGGATGTATTGGCAGCAATCGATCGATCGCTGTTATCAGTTGTAGGCAAGTGAGGAAAGTAGGTGAGGACTTACGCAGGGAGTCCCAGAAACCGGGTTTTTGAGATCGTATGTGGGTCAAAACGAAGTATTTTTGTCAAAAAACCCGGTTTCTTTGGTTGGGTGCGTAAGTCTTGACAAGTTTACAAGGTAACAGAGTTCGTGTATGATTTACCTGTCAAACTAGAAATGAGATGCTATGAATACCCTGACTAATAAGGAAGTAGTTAAACTGTTTTTTGAAATTTATAACAATCAAGATTACGAAGCTGCATATAAGTATATTGTGCCGAATTATCTAGATCACGGGCTACCTCAAGTGCGAAGCGTCGAGGATGCGATTGAGATACTGAAGGCGACTCACAAAGCCTTTCCAGATATCAAAGTGGTGATTGACGATCTCATTGAAGAAAATGACAAAGTTGTATTTCGAGGTCACTTTACAGCTACGCACCTGGGTGAGTTTGTTGGTATGGCTGCCAGTGGAGTGAAAGTAGAATTTGAGGCATTAGAAATATTTAAGATTGAGAACCAGCAGATTACAGAATCTTGGGGATATTGGCCAATGTCAGATATTGTAAGCCAGATTCAGGCTTCTGAGAAGGTTGATTGATAGCCAAAGTGTGAGTTCAGATTCACAATACTCATCGACAAATTTCAAAGTGGCATGAAACCGAGATGTTGCACCATTCTCAATAAGCTTTTTATGAACAGGCTTTCCGGCCTGTGAAGCGAGAAAATTCACTCTTCGCTTCACAGGCCGGAAAGCCTGTGAAGCGAGAATGGTGCAAGATGTGAGATGAAAGGAAGATTACGATCCTGTAGCATTGACCTGATAATCCTCAAACGTTACCTCGAATCCATCTCCGTCTGGGGAGGCACACATAACGCCTACTTGAAGCATTTCATAGGGTAAATACGTCATTCTGAGCATTGCATAGTTAGAAGCTTCATTTAAATAGAAAATTTGGATAGCTTCTTTAGAGCGTTCAACGCGCAAATGTAAAACATCAGGGGGATTCGGCAAGGGAATGACTGACCAATCTGAATAGTCATGGGTAACGACAGCACTCAGATTTTGTACGCCATCAACATATTCAATACCTGTCTTGATCCAATGCTTTTCATCGGCACGCAGCATGATGCCCGCCTGGTCGTAGATATCTTTGTAATTGCCGCGTATTTTGACATCAACAACAAAATCAGTGCTGATCGAATCAAAGTAAAAATGTCCGGTGTCACGAATAAACCCATAATGGGTAATTCGCCAGAAATCTGTTTTGGGAGAAGTTTTGACAATCAAACGATCGCCTGAGTCTGTCCATTTGGAGGGTTCATTGAGCCATTGCATAGAGTTTCATCCTGTTCAAAATAGTTGATTAACGTGAGTTCGATCTACCCAAACTCACCTTAAATAATGGAGTACAGGCAACTTATACTTCGGGTAGCGGTACAAATACCCTGAACTTTAGCTACACCGTTGCTGCGGGTCATAATATTGCTGACTTAGACTATGCAAACCCTTTAGCTCTCTCATTCGCTTAACGATTTGCACGCTTCTTTGTGCGCTTTTGAGCGTACATTAATTCATCGGCTAGGGCTACTAATTGCTCCAGCGAGGTTTCACCGTCTGGAATACAGCACTGGATGCCAATACTCATAGACAGTTGATAGCAGCGGTTGCTCTCCTGGTTGAAACGAGCGATGTTGGCTTGCAAGCGAACTACAAGCTCTTCGGCACTCTCTAAGTAGCTGAGCGTAAAAATGACAAATTCATCTCCACCCAAACGAGCAACAATGTCTGAACTGCGGCAGGTTCGTTTCAAAATCTCAGCCGCATCTGCAATTGCCCGATCGCCTACCTCGTGACCCATATTATCGTTAAGTTGTTTCAAACCGTCTAGATCGACAAACAGGAGACAGCATGAACTTTGCTGGCGGTGGACTACTTTTAACTGCTGCTGTGCCAGGACAAAGAAACCGCGTCGATTGTGCAACTGTGTCAACTCGTCTGTCAACGACAATTGCCGCACCTGTTCCTCTGCTTGTTGCCGATCCCTAATTTCCTGCGTCAGTTTGACGTTGACAGCTTCTAACTCAGCGGTGCGATCGCGCACTCGTTGTTCCAGTTCGGCATACACCTGCACGTTCTCGATCGCGACGGCTGTTGTATCTGCCAGTGCTTGGAGTAGCTTCACCTCTTGGTCAGTGGGTTGATGCGGCTGTGCCCAATAGTTGCCGATCGCGCCAATTGGGTCTATTGTCCGAATTGGCACCATTGCCAGACTTTTGACAAATGTGGGCTGATAAGCGGCGTAGGGAATACGAGCGTCGTCATAGATGTCTGGGATGACGGTTGGCTGACGGTTTAACATTGTCCAACCGCTGATACATATACTCATTGGAAACCGCCGCCCTTTCCACAGAGGTGCAATGGCATCTTCGTCGGCATAGAAACACTGATCTTTGTCGCGCAAGACAAAGGTAGCACCATCAGCACCTGTGAGTTGGCGTGCGGCAACTCGCACGATCGCCATGACATCTTCGAGGCTGCGGGCTAACGAGAGTTCTTGCACAACGACGAGCAGTTTTTCCATTGCTAGGTTGTACTGGCTTGTTGTGTCTTCATTAACAAGATTTGTAATTTTTTTTAATGGAAACTTTATAAGAGCTACGTTCATTTTGTTACGCTTCGGATAGGTTTTCTGCCACTATACAATATATCAATCAGGCGATCGTACCGACAAGTGGGCGATCGTACCGACAATCAGTCGATCGCGAAAAGCAGGCGATCGCGAAAAGCAGGGATCGCGAAAAGCTCTTTTTCCAGGTAATTCAGTTTAAACCCAAACCTGTGTACGCTTTCAATTTGGTTGTTTTATCTCAAAATTTGAGGTAAATTTACTATAAAATATACCCTTTTTCCTCATGTCATATTCCACTGACCTCACAGATACTGAATGGGAAATTATTGAACCCATACTACATCAAATATTACCCATTAAAAAGGCAACTCGACCTCCTAATTGGACTAAAAGAGAAATCTTAAATGGCAGATTCTATCAACTCAAGAAAGCCAATTTATCAGATGATTCGGGTTGGATTGAACTGTGGAACTTGAGTGTAACTGGAAAGCCGCGATAGCCAGCCCAAAAGTCCTTTGTTTCGTGGCGATAGCCAGCCCAAAAGTCCTTTGTTCGTGGCGATCGCGCCCCATCGAAATCACGTTGATTGCCAGCGGTGTCAGGTGCTTTCTCTCTACCGTTCACCAATGCTGTTGAACTAAGTATTCTAAGCCCAAGCGAGAGGAAAACATCAGAGCGCAAGGTTCTTGCTCTCCGGGTAACAGTCCGTGTTCCAGCAGAACTTCAGCTTCAGCTTTATTGCGAATGCCAACCAAACAAGAATGCTCTTCCCACTGACCCGATCGAAAATGGCGATCGCCCATTTCCGTTTGCACCACAAAGACCAAATCAACTTCTCCCGTGATCGGGTTGCCAGACATACCAATAAACCGAGTATTCGTGTCATTTAAGGTCATGGCAACATTCACTTCTTCCCGCAACTCCCGCTGAGCATCTTGATAAAAATTGATGTCTTGAACTGTAGGAGAAAATGTAGCCCAACCCGCCACAAAATTGAGAACGCCTGCGTAATCCAATGAAGTCGATCGCCTACCAATGTAGACATTACCATCCGCAGTCAGCGGAACCACCGCAACCCCAACTCCCCTAGCAAAATAAGCGTAGGGATCTTGGTAATTCGTCAGTCCGCGCATCATCAGCTTTAGCGATTCCAACGAACTACGAGTCAAATCCAGACGACAACGCGGGTAGCTAGTGGGCCCAACTTCCAGGGTGAAGGTGTCTTGACTGCGAGACCAGAATCCAGCCACTCCAGCCCCAGACCAGCGGACTTTGCGATCGTCATAACTTCTGGGTTTAGTGCCATCTGCGAGGAGACCACTACGAATCTGGGGATTAATCGCAGCTTCCAAATAAGCCTGGAACTGCGTGTCAAGCGGCTCATCATTGAGATTTTGAGGCCCATGCCCCTCCCGCACCTGAATTCTGGTTACACCTGCCACCTCATCGGGATCGAGCAAGTGAAGAAAGTCGCTACCTGTATTCAGCGCCTCAGATAACGCTTTACCCTGGGGCAAATCTGCCACAGCCGCAACTACCCGATCGCGGCAGGCAAGATATTCGGAGGTTTGGGAGAGGGGATATTCAAGCACTTTCCAATCGCTCGCAAAGCTGATAAAACTGGTGAATTTCGGCGATGATAAAATCTAGTTCTTCATCAGTCAAACTATAAGATGATGGCAAAGAAATTCCTCGCTCATAAGCAGATGTACTGACGGGATAGTTCATGCTGGGATCTGTCCAGTCTTGATAGCAAGGTTGAAGATGAAGCGGACAGAAAAATAGTCTGGTTTGAATTCCCCGATGGGTTAAATAGTCAGCCAGTTCAGCCCGGTTTTCCGCAAAGAAAGAGGTAAACCAGTGGACGGGCTTACACCGTGGGTCCATAAAGATCGGCTGCAACTCCGTCACATCTGCTAAACCAGCCATGTAAGCTTCATAAATTTGCTGTTTGCGCTTAATAATTGCAGGTAACTTTCTGAGCTGGGCAACACCAATGGCTGCCTGCATTTCTGTCATGGAAAAATTAAAGCCAATATGTTCGTGGATAAAGGTGCCGCGGCGCGATCGCCCATGATTCTTAAGTCGGCGGCAGGTCTGGGCAATAGTATCACAGTCGGTGAGAATAATCCCACCTTCACCGCAAGTAATCGTTTTGTTGCCATAGAAGGAAAAGGCACCTGCGTCTCCGTAATAGCCGACATGACGATCGTTGAACTCTACTCCGATCGCCTGTGCTGCATCTTCAATCACCTTCAACTCAAAGCGTTTAGCAAAGGCGAGTACCGCATCCATATCTGCACTTTGACCGTACAAATGGACAGGCATAATCCCTTTGGTCTTATCATTGACCAGCGCTGCGGCTGCTTCTACATCAATGCACAGGGTATCTGCTCTAACTGGGCAAAAGACGGGCTTAGCCCCTGCCATAATCACCGCATTCGAGGAAGCAACAAAGGTCAGGTTGGGGACAATCACCTCATCTCCATGACCGATATCCAAAGCCTTGAGGATGCAGTATAAGGCAGCAGTACCGTTGCAAACAGCAATTGCGTGCTTTGCCCCCGTTAAAGCCCTAATGCCAGCTTCAAACTCCTCTGTCACCTGATTCTCGGTTAAGTAGGTTGATTCCATCACCCGCTTAACTTCTTGCCATTCACTATCGTCAATCCAAGGTTGAATTTGAGGGATCATATCAATTATGTTTCTTTAGAGGCTGTTTGTGAAGTAAATCTTTTCAGTCCTACCTACTTTCTTAAAAGATGAAATAGGGATATGGGAGAATTGATCTACCTAAATCATTCAGGCAATCATAATCCCTCTTTTGTCACTTTCGGTAGATAATTTTTTGGAACTAATGGTTTGTTAGGCTTTCGCAAGGCGAAGAATAAATTATTGAAAATGGCTAAAATCCAGATACAGCAAGGCAAGAGCCTTTTTCTGTAGTCAAAGTGACATAATAGGGATTATGATATTATCTCATCAGCCGTTCAACACTGACAATATAGCAATCCTCGCATCAGTCGCCTCTCTCGAGCGAGACCAGAATCCTTGCAGTGCGAGCCAGAAAGCTCGCGTATAATGCAAGCAAATCATTGAGGATTGCTATAGGGATTATGATATTATCTCATCAGCCGTTCAACACTGACAATAGCATCCATGCTGGCAAGTTTTTTCACAATTCGCTGCGATCGCAGTCGTTTAGGTACTCATACCAATTCCTGAGCCAAGAAATCTTCCTTTTTTTTATTGATTCTAATTACCCATGACCGTAATGTCTCATTCTCCTTGGTGGAAATCTGCTGTTATTTATCAGCCTTATCTGCGTAGCTTTCAGGACTCGAATGGAGATGGCATCGGTGATATCCCCGGCATTATCCAGCAACTAGATTATTTAGAATGGCTGGGGATAGATGCCGTCTGGGTGACACCCTTCTACCCCTCTCCAATGGCCGATTTTGGTTATGATGTCAGCGACCATACAAATATTGACCCTGTTTTTGGAACCCTTGCAGATATAGATAGCTTGATACAACAGTTGCACGATCGCAATCTCAAGATATTAATTGACTTTGTTGCCGCGCATAGTTCCGATCGGCATCAGTGGTTTATTGAATCCCGCAGTTCCCGTTCTCATCCCAAGCGAGACTGGTATATATGGAAAGATCCAAAGCCAGATGGTAGTCCTCCCAATAATTGGCTGGGACGTTTTGATGGGCTTTCTGCCTGGGAATGGGACGATAAAACAGAGCAATACTATCTACACTCGTTTCTCAAAGAGCAGCCAGATATCAATTGGCGCAACCCCGATGCTAAACAGGCGATGTTGGATGTACTGCATTTTTGGTTGCAGCGAGGCGTGGATGGATTTCGAGTTGATGCCGCCTATCGCGCCTTCAAAGATTTGGAATTTCGAGATAATCCGGTAAATCCCGACTGGCATCCCGGCATGGAACCATCCGATCGCCTGTTTGAAGTCTTCAGCAAGAATATACCGGAAATTCACGATTTCAATCGTATGCTGCGGACGCTTGTAGATGGTTATGACGATCGTCTTTTGATTGCTGAACTCTACAAATCACTAGAAGAAATTGTCAAGCACTATGGGTCAAATAATGACGAATTTCATTTACCCCTCAATTCAGAATTGATGTCATCTGATTTGCAATGGAGTGCTGAGTCCGTCCGAGAAATTGTCGATCGTTACGAGAGACTGCTGCCTGAAGGTGCATGGCCAAATTGGACATTGGGTAATCATGACAAGCATCGCGTTGCCAGCAGAATTGGGATTTCTCAAGCCAAAATCGGCATGATGTTATTGCTCACCCTTCGCGGTACACCAACAATCTACTACGGAGAGGAACTGGGAATGGAGGATGCCTGGATTCCCTCCGAACACATCCAAGATCCTTGGGAAAAAAAAGCTCCCGGTATTGGGGTGGGACGCGATCCCGAACGCACGCCGATGCTCTGGGATGACTCTGCTAATGCGGGCTTCTGTTCAGAATCAGTCCAGCCTTGGTTGCCGATCGCTCATGACTACAGCAGTATCAATGTCAAGTCCCAGAAGCATGATTCTCGATCGTGTCTCTCACTGACGCGGGCACTTTTGCGCTTGCGCCGGCAACAACCGGCACTACAGCTTGGTGATTACATTTCTTTATACTCATCCCCACAGCTTTTCTGCTATCGACGCTTTAATGAGGAATCGGATCTCGTTGTGGCTTTGAATTTCAGTTCTGAATACCAGGAATGGACATTACCAGTGGAGTTTCGCAACCAGTCAACAGTTCTCCTCTCCACATTCATGGATCGTCGGGGAGGGAAACTCGGACACAGCATTGAGCTACGAGGAAATGAAGGTGCGATCGTCCAGCGCAGCCATCAATCGCAATCACCTCATACCGAGGATAAAAGATGAGCTATTAATGTATTGCTCGTGTATAATCATCAAAGCTTTGCAGCTCCCATCCTCCTAAACTATCCCCACTCCTCCTTGCGATCATGAATACTGAGCGAACGATCGTTTTCTCCACAAAGCATCAAGCAACCATGAAAGATCAGATCACACCAGATATGGGTAAAGATCCGGTTTTCATGGATTTATTTGAGCAGGTAAAGCCTTATACAATGACCAGCGTAGAGGCACTCTTTGCGCTTTATACATCGGTGAACTATGTACTCGATCGCGAGATACCCGGTGATATGCTCGAGTGCGGAGTTTGGAGAGGAGGAAGTGCTTTACTTGCTGCCTTGATTATGAAAGCGCGAAACGTTAGCGATCGCCAGCTATATCTGTACGATACATTTCAGGGTATGCCAACCCCCACTGAATTTGATGTGGACAAATATGGACGTACCGGCTTTGAAATGATGGAGCAATATGGGGACGACATTGGTTGGTGTTACGCTTCATTAGAAGATGTTCAAGCAGCTTTCTGGGTCCATAATTTTGATTTCGAGATTCATTTTGTGCAAGGAGATGTCATGGAGACATTGGAAAGAATTAAGCCAGAAACCATCTCTGTTCTGCGTCTAGATACCGATTGGTATGAATCCACAGCCCTTGAGTTTCAGCTTCTCTACCCTCGACTCTCCACAGGAGGAGTTCTGATCGTTGATGACTATGGCTGCTGGGCTGGATCGCGCAAAGCCACGGATGACTACTTCCGTGAGGTGCCTGGGCCAATGCTGACACGGATTGATAAGGAAGTGCGCCTTGGGATCAAGATATAGTAGCACCTAGCGTAAGTTAACCAACTGCAATAGTAGAAGTTATAGAACTTACGCAAAACTATCCGTAACGCCGCCAACAAGAGCGGTATTCTTACCTCGCCTGTTGGCGGCCATACTGCGATCGCGCCTAAGTCCTGAGTTATACCTGATGGAAATTAATGCAAAAATGGAGCCTGATATTAGAAGCGATCGCTCTTTAGAAAAGAATTCAAGCTATGATTACAATTTAGAGGGGATTAGAGGACTTGCTGCACTTTCAGTAGCATCACTTCATGTTTTTGGGATAAAAAACTATTTAGACCCTACCTATCATCCCAATATTTATTTTGGTTATTTACAAGCGGCACATACTGCTGTTTTACTATTTTTTGTTCTCTCAGGCTATGTTATTGGTTTAACGACCACAAAAGAGTTCTCTATTCAGCAGGTTCATAATTATATATTACGCCGAACCATTAGAATTTTACCCATTTATTTAATTGCTATTTGTTTGGGAGTCTTGGCTGAACCGGATGAAAAATTAAATATAGTTTTAGGGAATTTATTTTTTTTGCAAAATTTTGATAAATACTTTTCTTTTTCCTTACATCCCATAGCAGGTGATGCTGCTCTATGGAGTTTAAATTACGAAGTTCTATATTATTTAGTTTTTATCTTAGTATGGTGGTTGCGACCTAAAATTTTATATTTATTTTTATTCGCTCTTCTAATCAGTGTTGTTGGCTGGTTTATGCCGTTATTTCCACAATTTATTTCTGGTTATGCTTCTGGATGGATTTTTTGGTTGAGTGGATTATTATTATCATGGAAAGTACACCCTTCTAGTCAGAAAGAATCATTTTTACCTCTTATTAGCTATATTTTATTATTTCATGCTACCAATCATGTTTTCACCGATAACTCGATTTTAAGCGTCCTCGGTTTCCCCAATCCAGTTGCTAGTTTTATCAATTTGTCTGACCTAACATTTCTGCCAATCTGTATATTAATACTCTGTGAAATCACAGGTCGCTATTTTTATGGTTTGATTTATCTGCGTTTACTCTGTTTCCTGCTCCCTATTTTTCAACTGTCGCAAATAACTTTGAAAGGAAGTATTTTTAATCCGCAATTGGTAGTAGCATCTTTTTTTACTATACTTGCAATTCTCTTGGTTAACTATAATACATCTGTGAATATTTTGAAAAAAATTCCTTTGATGGGTCGTATTTCTTATGCTTTTTATCTATTACATATGCCGATTGCGGTGCTAATGCGTAAATATTTTCCTTGGCAGGGAACAGTTTTAAGTTTCTCCTTGGGTTTATTAATTTGGCTTGTTATTACACTATCATTATCAAGTTTTCTAGAGCTTGTTATACAACCTAAAGTTAAATCCCAGTGGCTGTTGTCCTGGACAGGCAAAGTCACTGAATGATGTGCCAGTAAAATATGAGATTTAGTGAACTCTACTTACTTCTAAGATTGCAGTGGGATCAGCTTCCAGAACCTTCTGGCGTGCTTCAATGGAATGATATATTTGGGTGATATCAGCGTGAGCGGTAACGACGATCTCGCGATATAATTCGGATACAAAAGGATTTGATATCACAGGTTACAGTCTGTTTAAGTAGAATCAAGAAATGAAGCGAGTAGAGGTTTATGCAAATTTCTGAAGAACCTGTTTTCATCACCTTGTGCGACCCAGGTAGTCCGCGCGTCCAGCCACTGTATTCATCATTGCAGGGTAACTTGCGTATCCTCGATAATTACTGTCCGCGACTGGGACTCCTCTCAAAGATATTCAAGGTTCGCGACTTCTTAGCTTCTGATACCGATATTGCTGACGACACAATCATAGTCTTTACCGATGCCTATGATGTGCTGTGCATTCGTTACGATCCTGCCGGATTGGCAGCAGATTTCAGCGCCACAGGTAGAGATATTATTATCAGTGCCGAAACTGTATTCTGCCACCACAGTGCCGATGTACTTCCCTTCTTTTTGTCTAACTATTTAGGTCATCCAGCAAAGTATCTCAACAGTGGCTTTATCATTGGCTACAAATGGGCTTATCTCCGTATGCTTAACTATATTACCAGTAATTTTGTGGATAAATACATGATGGATTGCCGTCAGAATGACCAGCGTGTAATTTCGCGATTTATGTTAGAAAACTCTGCACTTGGTCTGTTGAACATGGATATCGACAGCAGGTTCAAATTCTGCTATACCCACACCTACGACAATAATCCACTATGCTGTGACAATTTGGTATCTTATTTTGTTCATGTAACCTGGCTGGCGCTGGAAATACAGAAACAAGCCTACGAGGAGATACAGAGAGTTTTCAATATTTAGAAATTTCTGCAGGGCTGATTCAAAATTGGTCAAATGAGCCTGGAAATCAAAACCCTGCCGTAGAAATGGAGCCTTCTTTATCAATCACTATCTATAGAATAACAAGAAATGAAACTTGTCATTGTACGTCATGGGGAAACCGAGTGGAATGTACAGAATAAGGTTACGGGGCAACTCGATAGTCCATTGACACCCAAAGGAATCCGGCAGGCCCATGCCATTGCCGATCGCTTACTGCGTTTTTCATTCACCACTTTATACAGCAGTGACCTGGGTCGTGCTGTTCAAACAGCCAATATCATTGCTGAAGTATGTGGAAAGAAAGTCATTTTTGAGCCGCAATTACGAGAGTGGAACATGGGAATATTTGAGGGATTAACAGTCTCTGAAATGCACGAGAAGTTTCCACAGGAACGGCAAGACTATGAACGTATTGGCTTTGAATACGTCATTCCAGAAGGAGAAAGTTTAAGGCAATGTACGGACAGAGGCTGTCGTGTCCTGAATGCGATCGCTGAACGACATTTAGATGAAACCGTTGTGGCGATCGCTCATGGTTGTCTCTTGATGGTTTTTTTTGAAATGGTGCTCGGTCTCCCACCTGGAAATAGTTGGCGCTTCAAGCTGTATAATGCGAACCTCTGCATTTTTGAGTATGTTAACGGGCGCTGGAGTCTTATTGTCTGGAATGATGTGAGTCATCTCGAAAATATAGAGACCTTCAGTAAGGATTCAGGTATAAGCTTGAGGAATTAAAGAAGGGGTCTGTACATTAGGGTTAACCATAGCTTGTATAGATTGTTAAAATTGACGCTTAATACTACTTTCTTCTCTTTTCCAGCTCACAAACATAAAAGTCTTCAAGTTGTTGGATATGGTTCTTGATATCGTATTGTTGGGCACAGAGAAAGGCGTTGTTAACAATCTTTTCTCTAAGGCGCGAATCGCTTAAGAGTGCTAATATCCCTTGAGCAATTTGATCGCTGTTCTTGTAATCAACAACCCAGGCATTCTCTTTGTGTACAGCACGATCCAAAGCACTACCTGCAAGAGTAATAACAGATGGAACTCTGGAAAGCATTGCTTCTACATAGACTTGTCCGAACGTTTCTTGAATAGAATCGGTAGGCACATGAACAAAAATATCAAATAATCTGAACAGGGCAAAAAGATCCTCTTCAAATGGGATTTCAATATAGCTATGCTCAGGCAATTGCGCCAACTTGTCTGTGATGCTGATAATCTCCTCGTATTGAGGCGCAACGATGTCTTCTTTACGCGCATTACGAATTTGCTCCTCCAGGTTGGCACGATTTGTATGTGTCCCTGAAAGAACTAAGATTGCATTGGGATAAGTTTCGAGAACCTGCTTGTGTGCTTCAATGACGTATTCAACTCCTTTCCATCTGACATACCTCGCAGCCACACCGATAACAGGGCCGTGATGATTTGCTAGATACTTAGAGCGCAATTTCTCAATGCGCGAACTGTCTACATTCTCAAATTCACTAATATCAAATCCCGTTGGTATCACTGTGATTTTATCATCTGGTATGCCGTCTTCTATCATGCCTTGTTTGCTTGTGTTGGTCACACCAATAATATTGGTGGCACATTCCCATATCAAACGATGCTTGCTGGGAGCATGACGCGAATAGTATTTAATTGAAGGATGTTCTCTGGTGAAGATTCGGACGGGAATATGGGCGTAATAAGCAGCTTGCATTCCAGCCAAACTGCCGGCGAACCAATGAGTATGAACAATATCGGTTTTATTTTCGATCAAGCGATCGTAGATAAATTTGACGATCTCTGGGGTATTGCTATAATCCTGATAGGAAGCAACAGTGCAAGGAACATCAATCTGGCTTAAAAAGGAGATCATAGGATCGCCTTCATTAAGAATGATATAGTCAATTGCAAATTTACTCTTATCGATACATTTGGCGACCAATTCAAAGGGAACCCAACGAATATGGTGCGTGAAGATATAGGTAATTTTAATTCTCTGCTCTGCTCTGGTCATAACTGTGGAACTGGTAGTGTTTGTATAGGGGATTAGGTATATTGGGATTCTCTAGTCAACTCTGGCGCAAATACGATCGATATCTAGCAAAAGTTTTCCTATTGCAATCTACGGAAGCCGTTCCGTCAATCGATTTGAGATTTGAGATTTTAGATTTTAGATTAAAGAGTTGAAGCATTGACCCCACGGATCGAGTCGGGGGGCAAGTTTCATCGGATACACGTTTTTTATTTCTGGACGGATGAATCACGTGGCGGGTATCCTGGATGCTTTCGGTCACGGGACAATGTAGTTATACTGAATTTTACCAGAAGATGCACAATTTGAAGTTAAATTTCCATTAAAATCGACATTGTTGTTTAAAAGAAATATCCTTTCGGCATTTTGGGAAATAGTAAAAAAATATCTGCCGGGTATTCAGGTAGAATAATTGAAGGGTTCAATGAGGATTTGGGATCAACTCCATCTCTTGAGGTAAAGGGCGTTGCTGATTCACTGTATGAATCAACTTTTCGCTTGATGTTACAAAACTCATCATACTTGGCTTATAGCAATTGGGAAATCTTGAATTCATACCTGTATTCAGCAACGCCCTCTTGAGGTAAAGATGAGACCGATACAATCTTTGTGCTGCTGCGAATCAAGCTTAGAGATGTGTAGATTCCCTACTGTACTTTGCCATAAACAACCGATTCAGGCTTAAATGAGCCACACTTGGCGCATGATTATTGCTACACAGCGCATCCAACAAGTCCATTGTGCTGTCTGCTTGTTTTTTGAACTGGCTGTGCAACTCACCTCGGAACTTTTGGAATTCAGTCTCTGTTAGAATTATTGGCATAATTAGTTTTGGGATGATGACCTTTATCGTTATTGAAACCCTCATTATCCCTTCTTACTTCGCGTTCATCCTTTTTTAGTTTGATTCTTGTCCAAAGTCCAATAACTATCAGTGTATGTTTTTGAGACACAGATTTTGAGATAAGTTTTGCAAATGTTACCCACAGTCACGGCAGTGCCGTGTCCCTACAATTAATCGGGTAGGGACACGGCAC
>NZ_JAUBRJ010000005.1:0-60371 GCF_036701805.1 Microcoleus sp. N3A4 | reverse complement strand
ATAGCGAACGACATGGATCGTTCGCTATGGACGCTCGCACTGACCATCCAAATATATAATTCCGATGCAACCGGAAATGATATGACTAATGACTATTGCAGCGGCAAAAATACCGTCATCACCTCACCCTTTTCAGGGCGCTGGCGAATTACCAACTTCCCGCCTGCAGCCCGAAATAAATTCTTAGTCACGCTTAAATTTAAACTCAAACTTCCCGTCTCCGGCTGCACCATCAACAAAGGCCCGATCGATCGCAAAGGAGCATTCGCCTTAGCTGCAAAAGTCGATGCGCCATTACCTTCAGGTAGGTGTTCCGATTCCAACTGCAACTTTAACTGATCGCCCGCCAATGTCACCTCCACCTGAATGTGACTCCCCGAGGGCAAAGTTCGAGTAAAATTCTCAATCAAATTAGTTAAAACCTGATCTAACATCGTCGGATCGCTGACTACCGCCGGCAACTTTTGCGGCACAATAACTTCCAAAGTGTGGTTGCGAACAGTCGCCTGTTTTTGCCAGCGGGGAATGCTATTTTGCAGCACTTCACCGAGGGACATTGCTGTTAGGTGCACGCAGGAATTTTTAGCTTGCGACATTTCCAATTCCACGGCGCGGAAAATTAAACCGAAGCGATCGATCTGAGCGGTACACTCAGCATCAATCATTTCCAAACGTTTGATCACTACCGGATCGAGTTTGGGGCGCTTCAGCAGCAGCCGAGTCAGCGTGCGAATGGTAGCCAAAGGAGTGCGGACTTCGTGGGCGATCGCCTGTAGCAATTCCACCTCTTTAGTAGCGAGAGGAATTGGAGATTTGCAGTTGATATTTGTAGCCGATAACTTTTGATGCCTCTGGCTCAAACCATCATCAATTCTTTCATCCTTTACCCTGCCTGCTTCCTCTTTTCCAACAGGTAAATTATGCAACAGTAAGCGGCTGAAATGCGCGACAGTTTGATAGTTTGGATCGACAGGCAAAAACTGCTCGAACAGCGCGTCTAATTTAGTAGAATTATTAGTTAATTGGCTAACTGGCAAATTGAAGCCGCCGTCAGAATTGGCAAGCAAACTGTCGCTTTCAGTCACCCTGCGCCGCAAAACTTCCCAAGCTTTGGCGACTACTTGCGGGTCGAAAGAAAATAAAAAAGCCGGAATTCCCGCTGAATTTTCACCCAAAACCATCACCAGGCTAAAACTAGCAGTTAAAACCAAACAAAACTGCTCGTTCGCCAAGGGATCGCCACTTGCCAAAGCCAGCGCAGGCGCTGCTGCAGGCACTGATATTCGATCGTCTGCCGCTGCTGGGAGCAAAGCTAAACTTTGTCGGGCCCGAAAAGACCACAAAGCTGCATCGTTGTCTGGAATACTGGTAAAAATCCAATTGGCAAAGCCAGAAGCCAAAGCGGGGTCAGTCAAAACCGAAGACGGGCCGGACAAAACCAATCCCTCACAAGAATTGGGAATTGTCGATCGACAATTGGTTGCTAAAGAATCTGTTTTTTGTCCTGCTTTTTGCCGGTCGAGCATTTGATTCAAAGCTGCGATCGCCCCGTACCATTCCTGTTGGGCTTTCAGCCGGGAAGCGCCGCGGCTGGCAGAACACCTAGGGCGGTTCTTTTCTGCTGCTAACCTCGCGTCCCTGGGACTGAGGTCATTTTCAGGGCCTTCGGAGGCTAAAATTTCGCTTATTGTTGGTAGAAAGTAAGTATTCACAGTTATAAACCCACCTTCGGAGGCATGAAGGATGAAGTATTTATTTATAGAAAAGTTCAGGAGTTAGAATTCAAGCACCAGCAGGATCGAAAAATCCCGCACAATTTCTTGCGTCTTGCTCCTAACTCACAGGATATCCATATTTGTCAACTAACGACATTGGCAGAACCGTACCAATAAGTCGCAATCTCCGTGCTTGGGGCGATATTTTGGACAAACCAGACCGATCGCCCTGACAAAAGTGCAAAATGAAGTCAGTTAAACACCGTGCTTTCCTTATGCCCACCTCGATCGCCGACTCGAAAAATCTGCTGTCTGACTTAATGGCACGCTACCGCAACCAAGTCGATTATCTAGCAATTCGACTCGAAGAAGCCGAAGGCACCGACATCCTGCTGCGGGGCGAAAAAATTGAAACCCTCAGCGAAGGAGTCTCAATTGGCGGCCAAGTCCGAGCTTGTCACAAAGGCGGCTGGGGCTTTGCCAGTTTTAACCGACTTTCCACCCTCGCCGAAAGAATCGAAGAAGCCATCGCCGCGGCCAAACTGATCGGCGAAGAAGAAACGATTCTGGCACCTGTCACCCCAGTACAAGACATTTGCTTGCTGCCGCTGACAGGAACAGACCCCCGTCTGGTTCCCCTAATTGACAAAAAGCAATTGTGCGATCGCTACGCGGCGATTCTCCGCAGCATTGACCCCCGCATCGCCACCGTCTCCGTGCGCTACGGCGACAGCACCCAGCGCATCATCCTCGCCACCTCCGAAGGCACAATGCTCGAACAAGGTTGGGCCGACATGGAAATGCGCTTTGGCGCCACCGCCCGCAGCGGGGAAACCGTACAAACCGGCCGCGAAACCACCGGTTCCCGCAAAGCTTACGAAGATTTAACCGAACTTGACGTTCAAGTTCGCAGCGCCGCCCAGCGCGCCGTAGATTCCCTAGCCTTACCCCCCGTCCAAGGCAACACCTACACCGTCGTCATCGACCCAATTCTGACCGGATTGTTCGTCCACGAAGCCTTCGGACACCTTTCCGAAGCCGACATGGCCTACGAAAATCCCGACATTTTGGAAATTATGACACTCGGCCGCCAGTTCGGCCCAGAAAACTTGCAAATTTTCGACGGTGCAGCGCCAGAGGGACACCGCGGCAGCTATTTCTACGACGACGAAGGCACTCCCGCGACTACTACTCAGTTAATTAAAGACGGCGCTTTAGTCGGGCGGCTGCACTCGCGGGAAACTGCGGGCAAGTTGGGAGAAACGCCTACTGGCAACGCTCGCTGTTTGAATTATCATTATCCGCCGATCGTCCGCATGACCAATACTTGGATCGAACGGGGTACCACACCGGTGGCCGATCTATTTTCTGGCATTTCTGAAGGAGTTTATGCCCGCAATTGGCAGGGCGGCATGACTAACGGCGAAATGTTTACTTTTGGTGCTGGGGAAGCTTGGATGATTCGCAATGGTAAATTGGCCGAACCAGTGCGGGACGTGACTCTTTCGGGTAATGTTTTCAGCACTTTAGCCGATATTGAGGCGATCGGCGACGATTTCTACTGGGATGAATCCGGCGGCTGCGGGAAAGCAGGACAAAGCGGTTTGCCCGTCGGCTGCGGCGGCCCGAGTTTGCGGATTCGCGATGTCGTTGTTGGTGGTGAAGCTGCTGAAGAAGATTAAAGCTTCAAAAGTTTAAAAAATAAAGGTAAAGCGCAAAATTCCTACTCGCGCTTTACCTTTATTTTTTTGAGTGCAACAGTTCGCGCCTGTTTGTGGCATCTGATATCTTAAGTATGCTTGGCCAAAAAACCGGAATAGCCAAAAATTAGGTCTTGAGCCGTCAAATACCGCTAAAAAATCGGTTTTTTGGTACGCAGTACGTAAGTCCTGAATTCATGAATTGAAATCTTCAAGTTTTCTCTTCTTCTCCCAATTTTCGATTCTCCCCGTAATTCCCTAATTCCCTGCAATTATCGCTTTTTTCGGCTTTATCTCCCGCTTCCTCGTTCTGGCGGCGTATCTTTATCGTTATCGTTATCTGCGTAAAAGGTCTGAATGTCGGCTAGAGCGGTTAAAATTTCGGGAGCAGAGTTGTGTCGATCAAAAAAGGTCGATCGAGTTTCTAAGCTTTGAGCGTTAACTGCGGTGCCGCTCAGTAACAGGCTTGACATCAGGATGGAAGAGTAAACGCCGATCATAAATTTTGGTATTTGTATTTTCCCCTTCTTGATACGGAGTCTGTACTCTGCTATCAGGATAAAAAAAAATAATTGCGGCGAAACCATCAATTAGTAATTGACGGCACCAGCAATTATTTTGATTTTTCCTGAAAAACGGCTGAAACCCTTCATCTAGCTCGCTTGTTCGCTCGCAAGTTCGAGCTGTCTGCTACTTGCGACCAACCAGCAAAATTCAACCCCAGTTTAAAAAAATGCAACTTTAGACCCGCTCCAAACCCTTAACTCATAAGTCATTCCCAATTTTTTAATCTATAATTTAAAATGGTATCACCCCTAAAATCCTCTTTAAACACTCTGCAAACCAGGAAACAACAACCGCAAATTATAAATATTTACTACTGTTCAGATTAATTTCATAATTTATTGATATTAGGAAGCCACCCTCGAATTAAAGACAAAATAGCAGATTATAGAGGCGCGTCATCAGCACCCTACATACAGCATATTCGGTGGTTCGTGAAGTACACTATAAAGCTATATTGTGCGGTACGTGTTATGTAGGGTGCGTCGCTGCTCGTGTTTAATGGAACTTGCAGATTGACGGGTGGCGACGCACCTTACTTACGACCTTTGTTGTGTGTACCGCATATACATGGAATATGCTGTATAAATATTTTGGTGCACGATCTTCCTGAAAGAAAGCAATGTTTAATCTTTCAGATTAACTTCATAAATGGTTGTTATGGTATTTTGAAATGAATTGTGAACCTTTTTTCTTTTTTTGTCTCTCTTGCTTTGTGTCAAGATGGCTAGCACGCCGCTCCGAAGGACGAGTCGAAAGCGGTTCGGGAAAAAAAGCTCGTTCACAAAATCGTGGAGTCAATCTCAAATCTCAAATCTCAAATCTCAAATCGACTGACTTGGGCATCTACCTGCACCAAAAGCGAGTCAAGGGTTGACGAGTTGTCCAAAATAACATCAGCTTGTTGACACTTTTGAGCTAGGGGCAACTGGGCGTTAATGCGGGCATTAGCTCGATCGTAACTCAAGCCGTCTCGCTGCATTAATCGTTCTAACTGCACTGCCGGCGAACAGTACACCACCCAAATTTCGGTACACAAGTCAGTCATGTTAGCTTCAAACAGCAGCGGCACTACCAAAACCAAAGTCAACGTGTCAGTCGGGGCGCAGAAACCGGGGTTTTTTTCAACAATACTTCGTTCTAGCTCGCGATCGCGCTGAAAAAACCCGGTTTCTTGAGTTTTTTTACTTAAGTCACGTGTGCCTTGCGATACCGGAGTCAATGCAGCAATGCAGCTTTGAGTTTCCTCAACAAATCGGCGGCGGACATAAGGGTGAATCTGTTGTTCCAACCACTCCCGCTCGGCTGCGTTACAAAAAATAATATTTCCCAACTCTGGCCGATTTAAATTGCCGTCGGGGAGCAAAATAAGGGCGCCGTATCGTTCTACGATAGAGTCCAGTATTGGCGAACCTGGGTTCACAGCTTCGCGGGCGTAAATATCAGCATCTAAAATCGGAAATCCCCAGGCATCTCTCAGATAATTAGATATAGCGGTTTTACCGGTGGCGATGCCCCCAGTTAAACCGATCAGACGCACAATTCGATCGCTCATAATTTTCGCTGTTTAAATTTCCTGGGTTTCGACACTTACTATCTGTCTTTGCTATGTTGGTGACACAATCAAATTTAGACTGAAAATTTAAGATTTGCGATCGAGAACTAGCGTTAGGAAGTGTCAGCATTCGGGTGCGATCGACTCTTTTTTACCTAAAATCTCAATTTTAAACTCGAATCAAGGTCTAGACCGAGGCAAACTTATGAATGCTCAACGTGCTGTGCGGTCGATTCTGGCAGCAATTCCCCTTGCTGGATTTTTGATAGTAGATTTTTTCCCCAACCTGGTTTTCCTCAAAGAAAACAGCAGCGGATGGGTACTCGTGGCAATTTATCCCCAATCTCAAATTGCTGCGGCACAATCTATTACTCCAGCCCCAGACGGCACCAGAACCACTGTCACCGCCCCAGGTACAGGGTCGCCCCCTCGCTACGACATTCAAGGTGGCACACCCTCCAGAGACGGAGCAAATCTGTTCCACAGTTTTACTCGGTTCGGTCTGAATTCTGGCGAAACTGCCAATTTCATCTCCAACCCAACCGTTAAAAATATCCTCGGCCGCGTTGTCGGCGGGGACGCTTCCTTAATTAACGGTCTAATTCAAGTTAGCGGCGGCAATTCTAACTTGTTGCTGATGAATCCTGCAGGGATTATTTTTGGAACGAATGCCCGACTCGACGTGTCCGGGTCTTTTTTTGCTACCACCGCTAGCGGTATCGGTTTTGACGATCGTTGGTTCAACAGTACAGGGGCGAACGACTACGCAGCCCTAGTCGGAACGCCTAATGCTTTTGCTTTTGGCACACAGCCGGGGAGTATTGTCAATGCCGGTAACTTGGCTGTCGGCACGGGGGAAAATTTGACTTTGCTGGGCGGTACGGTCATCAGTACAGGGCAACTTTCAGCCCCAGGCGGTCAAATTACTGTGGCGGCTGTTCCGGGCGAAAATCTGGTGCGGTTGAGTCAAAACGGACTTTTGCTGAGTTTAGAAGTTTCTCCGGCTGCGGGAGTGTCGGGTTCGGAAGCTCTTCCCTTCTCTCCCCAGAGTTTACCCCGGCTGCTCTCGGGCCCCGGCGCGGCTAACGCTACGGGTATCACTACGAACGATCGAGGTGAAGTCGTGCTGACGGGCGGCCAAACAGTGCCTGCAGGTGCTGGAACTGCGCTGGTAGCGGGTGATGCGGACGTGTCTGCCAGGGGGGGCGCGGGAGGAAGCGTCAACGTGTTGGGCGACAAGGTAGGGCTGTTGGGAGCGAAGATTGAGGCTTCGGGGATCGACGGCGGCGGAACGGTGCGGATCGGGGGAGATTACCGAGGCGAGGGAACTGTGCCGAATGCCGGGATGACTTACGTGGATGGCAAAAGTTCGATCGCCGCCAACGCAACTCAATCAGGCAACGGCGGCAGAGTTTTTGTCTGGGCTGACAACACGACAGCATTTTTGGGCAGCATCAGCGCGAATGGCGTTTCTGCAACGGAAACCGCAGGTGTTGGCGGGTTTGTGGAAGTTTCGGGCAAGCAAAGATTGATTTTTGACGGTACTGTCGATACTTCCGGGACAAACGGTTTGGGGACTTTGCTGTTAGATCCAGAGAATATTTTAATTACAGATTCCCCAGAAGGTACCGGCGATGCGGCAATAATTGCCAACAATAATATTTTGTCAACAGGAACGCCACCACCACAGCCAAACAATTCTGAGCCTTCGCTGACAATTTCGGCTAGAGCTTTGGAAAGTATGTCGGCTACGTCAAATGTGGTTCTAGAAGCGCTCAACGATATTACAATTGCTGATTTGGCGGACAATCAGTTGAGCTTTCAAGCAACTACTGGTTCGGTAACATTGAGAGCAGATGCCGATCGCAGCGGCGCGGGCGTTTTTTCGATGAATTCTGGAGATACAATTAGCACGGCTGGCGGTGCGATCGCCATTTCGGGAAACCAAATTACGGCAGGCAATTTGTCGAGCAACGGCGGAAATATTAGTTTAATTAGTCCGGGAACAACCGTTGCCACCAATATTTCTTCATCGAATTCCAGCACCGGAACCAGCGGGAATATTTTACTCGAAGGCCTGAACGTAACGGCAGAAAAACTTGATGCCAGCGGCCAGGAAGCGGCGGGAAATGTAACTTTGACGGCTCGGAATGTTCTGGGTGTGAGCTTCGTCGCAGGGGGTTCGGGAAACATTACTTTGACTGGTAATGAAATTAATTTGACTGGTGGCAAAAATTCAGTCAGCGGCACAGGCTTTTTGGTACTGCAACCTTGGAGTTCAGGTCAAAATATTGCGATCGGCGGTTCTGGAAATGTCGGCACTGATATTTATTTGAATCTGACGGCAAACGACCTTGGAAGTTTGGAAAATGGGTTTGCTGGAATTACGATCGGCCGCAGCAACGGTATCGGTTCGATTCTGATTGCTAACGATTTCACATTTTATGACCCGCTCATTATTCAATCGCCGGCGGGTTTGGGAACAATTACTACCACAAGTTCCTTGACAGGGGCCGACAATGCCTCAATTACTCTCAAAGCTGACGGCAATATCCGCACCGGAAATATCACTACCAACAATCAGGAAATTCGCATCGCCAGCACAGCGGGCAATGTCACAACCGGTCAGCTACGTACTGGAACTGCCCTCACCATCAACACTTCTGTCAATTCTGCCAAAGTGCCGCGCTCGGAGGCGGGAGATGTTAGCGTTACCGCAGAGGGCACGGTGACTGCAGGGGCGATCGACACGAGGGGCGATCGCGCGGGGAATGTGACGCTGACGGGGCCCAATGGAGTCACTGCAGGGGCGATCCAAGCTGGCGGCTCGCAAACCGGAGGAAATATTACCCTGACGGGCAACGAAATTGACTTGACGGGCGACAAAAATTCGATCGCCAGCAACGGCAATCTGGTGCTGCAACCGGCAGATCCGGCTCAGAATATTACTATTGCCGGTGCTGCTGAGACAGAGGCTTTGGACTTGACTGCTGCTGAATTGAACACTTTTCGGAACGGGTTTGCTTCGATCGCGATCGGGCTTTCTGACGGTAGCGGTGCGATCTCGATTGGTTCTGGAACGCCCAATTCAACGCCAGTGGCGGTGACATTTCAAGACCCGACGACGATTCAATCGCCCTTTGGCACAGGCGCGATCGTGGGAACAAGTGCGATCGTCGGAACTGATAACGCCACGATCGCTCTGATCGCCGGTACTGTGAATGTTGGGGACGTTACCTCGATTGCGGGGATTAACATCACTAGCAGTCAAGGCAGCTTGACTGCTGGTAGGGTTTCATCTCGATCGGCTTCCGGGGCGGCGGGCGATATCAACATCCACAGCGCCGGTTCGGTAGAAGCGGGCAACATCGATGCTTTCGGTGCCAAAAGCGGCGGAGATATCTCGATTGCGGCGCCGGGGCGGATCGTGACAGGGGTGATCAACTCGAGTTCGGAGTCGGGACCTGCCGGTTCGAGCAAAATTACCGGGCAGAAAGATGTTGAAGTTGTTTCGATCAAAGCTCGCGGCAATACGGGCGGCGATGTGGAAATCGAGGCTGGGGGAACGTTTCAGGCTGCGGGAACGGGAACGGCTGCCGATCGCGCCAGCGTCAGCATTTCTACAGAGGGGCTGGTTCGATCGGGTTCGCAGACGCTGCTGCAAAGCACTTGCTCGTCGGGAACCTGCACGGTGGCGACTGTTGGGACTGGAAACTCGAAGTCGAACACTGCCACCTCCTCAACTGCTATCGGGCCGCTGGCGATCGTGCCGAGTCCGGCACCAACTACCAGCGTGGCACTAAAAACTACAGACAATTCTCAACAAATTGTGACTCAGGTGAGTCTCGCTCCCGCAGCATCTGCGCCAAAGAGCAGTACCGCAAATGTCTCACCAGAAACTGCTGCTGCGCCTGTTGAGGCGGGGTCAAAGGAGACTGCGACCGGCTCGGTACTGCTGTCGCAGTCGGTGTTAACAGACAATTTTGGCGCGCCTGCGGCGACAGAAAACGGCAGCGCGGCGGCAACTGCACAGAAGCCGGCGAGTGCGGTGAGTGCAGAAAGTATCGGGAATGTGAGGGTTCCTGAGATTTCTCGATCGAGTTCGATCGGGCAAATAAATCCGATCGACGCAGTGCAGCAAAGAGATAGAACTCAGGGCCAGGAATTTGAACGTTACTTTGGGGGCAATCTCGATCGAAAGTCAGTCACGCAGCAAAGCATTCGAGATACTCTCAGCAGCGTCAATCGCTTGACGGGAGTTAAACCCGCTATCCTTTACGTGTGGGCGAAAGAGAAACATTTAGAACTTGTGCTGTTATTGCCAGACGGCAAAAGTCTTTTTAAAAGCGTGCCTGCAAGCCGCGAGACAGTGCTGCAAGTTGCTAAAGAATTCACTAATGCTATCAGAACTCCCAGGAGATTGAATTCTGCTGATTACAAGGAACCTGCCGAGGAACTTTACCAGTGGTTAATTGCACCGCTGCAACCGGAATTGGATGCTAACAACATTGAAACCTTAGTGTTTTCGATGGATGCCGGTTTGCGGACTTTGCCTTTGGCTGCTCTTTACGACGGCAAGCAGTTTTTGGTAGAAAAGTACAGTTTGGGGCTGATTCCAAGTTTGAGTTTAACTGATACTCGCTATGCCGATGTTAAGAGTTCTGAAGTTTTGGCGATGGGTGCGTCGAATTTTCCTGCCAAATACGATCAAAATCCTTTGCCGGCAGTGCCGCTGGAAATATCGACAATTGTGGGCAAGATTTGGCCCGGTTCGTCTTTTCTCAATGAAGCTTTTACTTTGGCAAATTTGAAGGATAAGCGCAATCAATCGCAATACAAAATTATTCATTTAGCTACTCACGGCGATTTTCAGCCAGGGGGGGCAGAAAATTCTTACATTCAGTTTTGGGATACTAAGTTGCGGTTGAATCAGTTGGATCAGTTGAAGTTATCTAACCCGCAGGTGGAGTTGTTGGTTTTGAGTGCGTGTACTACGGCGGTGGGAGACGAACAAGCTGAGTTGGGGTTTGCGGGGTTGGCGGTGCACGCGGGGGTAAAATCGGCTTTGGCCAGTTTGTGGTATGTCAGCGATGTCGGTACTTTGGGGCTGATGACTGAGTTTTACCAGCAGTTGCGTACAGCGCCGATTAAGGCTGAGGCTTTGCGGCAAGCGCAGTTGGCGATGCTGCGGGGTGAAGTGCGGTTGCAAGACGGTTATTTGATGCGATCGGGCAACAATCAAGCTCTGCCTTTACCGTCGGAGTTGGCCGCCAGGGGCGATCGAAATTTGTCGCATCCTTATTATTGGGCCGCTTTTACCATGATCGGTTCGCCTTGGTAATTCTGAAGGAAGAAGGAAGAAGGAAGAAGGAAGAAGGAAGATTAATGCCCAATGCCCAATGCCCAATGCCCAATGCCCAATAACTACTGACTAATCACTATTTGACTCAAGCGTTTGAGGATGCGGAGTACATCGTGTAAATTATTGGTGCGATTGCTAATTCCAAATAAATCAGATGTGCTATATCGAGGGGATTCTCCTTTCACTAATTTAACAAAGATGAAACTGCCGCCTGTAGCAATCATGCCGTAACTAGGTTTGTCGGGGTTGGGATTTGCCAGCATATAAGCTAAGATTTGCGCCAATCCCGCTTCGATCGAAAATGAAACTCGTTTCGATTCTATTACCATCAGCCACAACTGCTCTTTTAAAACTAAAGTGTCGAGGCTACCTTTGATGATAACGCCTTCATCTTCTTCGGAAATTTCGACGGATTTTTCCGGCTTAATATAAAATGGATGCAGGTAAAATTCTCCGGTGAACAGCAGCGGAGAGACGATCGACAAACTGATGGTTTTTTCCAGCATCGGCGGATACTCTAGCAAGTTGAAGTAACCCGCTTTAATCTGATCTAGCTGGCGTTTTTGAAAGTCGGTGATTTCCGGCAACTCGTCTTGCCATTCTCTGAAAAATTGGTCTTCTGTGACAAGTTGCAGGTCAAAAAGTGTTTCTAATTCTTCTAAGGTGACATTTTTAGCTTGAATTGTTTGAACCATAATTCTAGCGCATTAATTTTATGGGTACTTATAATTTTATCAATTTCCAGGTAATATTATGTCCCGTCGAGCGATTATAACAAAATTGGTTCGTAGTTAGGACGGAGAGTCCTCATCTAACTCGCTCGGACTTGCCTTCCTCACTACGAACTAATAACGGTTATTTTACCGAAGATGATATAAGTCAAAATTTAATTCACTAATTCCAAATTTTTTGCAAATTGAGAACAAATCCCGGTAAAACATTTTCCCCAGAAAGGGTGAGAGGAGATTGTAAAACTTCCACATCTTGACCGGGGCGATAAATTTCAACTTCCCGTTTTTTGCGGTTAATCAGCCAACCCAAACGGCAGCCATTTTCCATATATTCTTGCATTTTGTCTTGAGTCTTTTTCAAGGTGTCACTCTGAGAAAGCAACTCGATTACAAAATCGGGACAAAGCGGGATGAATTTTTCTCTTTGTTCGGGTGTCAAAGCTTCCCAGCGGGATTTCTCTACCCAGGAGACATCAGGAGATCGATCGGCTTTATTGGGCAGAGTAAATCCTGTTGAGGAATCAAAGGCTTCACCGAGTTGGGTTTGTTCGTTCCAAAGTCCAATCTGTAAGTTAAATTTTGAGTTGCTTCTTCCCGTTTCTCCTCCGGTTGGCGGCATGACAATTAATTCTCCGTTGGCGTTGCGTTCTAGTTTCAAATCCGGGTTTTCTTCACACAGTTGATAAAACTGTTCGGAAGTTAGTTCGATAAGGGAGTTGAGGTTTAAGGTTATAGCAGTCATGGTTATTTACCTGCTGTTTTGATAAATTATACCAATCAGAAAATTAAAAAATCAAAATGAATAAGTCCATTTTGATTTTTTAATTATTAACTTCAAATTCTACTGCAATTGTTTGATTCTGTTGAGCGCGTCTTGATAGGCGCTGGTTCTTCCGCCTTGCTTGTAAAGTTCTGCTGCTTTCTGAAAGTCGGCAATTGCTTTCGGTTTGTCTTGGTTGTCCAGGTAAGCTAAAGCTCGGTTGTAGTAAGCGTCGGCAAAACCGGGATTGGCTGCGATCGCCCGCGTGTATGCTTGAATAGCGCTGGGCGCGCGGGTTGTCTCGAAGCTGGCGATCAGAGTGCGGGCATTGCCGATGTTGAAGTACAATTCGGGAGTGTAGTTGGGCTTGAAAGTGAGTGCTTTGTTGAAATCATCGATCGCGTCCGAAGGATTGTCTTGATCTAACCGCGAAAGGCCTCGAAAATAATAGGCTTGGGCGTCTTGCGGATTGGCGGTGGATACCGGGCCGATCGTTGCGGGAGTATTGTCTACTTTCAACTCGGATTTGTTCATTCCGGCCGCCACCAGCTTCGCGATAAATGTATTGATTGGAACTGCTGCGTTAAATCCGGTTTTAATCGGGGCGACTTCGCCGGAACTCGTTTGCGCGAAACCGAATTCGCCTTGTCCGTGTAAGCCGACGACTCGGCCTTCGGAGTCGAAAACTGGCCCGCCGCTCATCCCGCTCCAAGTTACGGCTTGATACCGCAAAGTGTAACCTTCCGGGCGGTTGCGGGGGCGGCTGGTAACGAGTCCGGGAGAGAGTTCGGGTTCTCGTTCGGCGCCGAAAAGTCCGCCCGTAGCGGGATAGCCGTAAACGAAGATTTGAGTGCCGATCACGGCTTGATCGGAATCGGCGATCGTCGCCACTGGATAGTCTTCTGAGCTTTCAAATTTGACTACGGCTAAATCGGGGTCTGTTTCGGCGGTTTGTAAGCGGGTGACGGAGGTTGCTTGATAGTTTTTGCCTTTTGACGTGCGGACAGTATATTTTATGTCTGCTTTTTCTACGACGTGGTTGACTGTTAAAACTGTGTAAGTTTTGCCGTTTTTGGCAATAATTACGCCGGAACCGTCTCCTAGGGAACTGTTAACTTGTACTGTCAGCGGCCCGGCTATGTTGGCGACTTCTTGCGGAGTTTTGGCGATCGCGGGTTGGCTGATGACTATAGTTAAGGCTGCGGTAGTTCCTGCTAGCAGGGTTGTTAAGGTGTCGTAACGAGAAAAATTTATATTCATGGCTATTGCTAATTAGTAGTTGGGTAGCGGGATTTGGGGAAGAAAAGGCGATCGGCGGTTTGTGCTTTTTTGTGTTTAGTTTTATTGGTGATTTGACGCAAAGGCGATCGGCTTTGTTCTTTAGTGATAATTTTACTCGCTTTTTTGTTCCGCGATTCGCTATTTCAATGTATGGTGAGTACGCCGCACCTTAATTAATCTCAACGCAGGCTGCCCAACTTACTTATTAAAACTCAAAAATACATGACTCGAACTCGGTGCTTAGTTCTGCCTTAGTCATCGTTCCCCGTGCGACTAGCATGACTAAATCATATGCTCGATCGTCCGTCAAATTCAGAGTGCAACTATTTAAACGCAAAAAGGTATCTGTCACCGCAAAAGCCGTTCGTTTATTGCCGTCAATAAAGGGATGATTCATCGCTATGTGATAGAGATAGGCGGCAGCTTGTTCGCTAATTGTTGGATGGAAAAAATACCCGCCAAAAGTTGCTTGTGGCTGAGCAAAAGCCGACTCCAACAAGCCTTCATCTCTAACGCCGGGAGTGCCACCAAACCTCTCTATCTGTCTGGCGTGGATACTTAAAACCATACTTTTGCTGACAAAATTAGGAGTTGGCAAGGCGACGGTAAACCTCCTTTCTTTCGCGTTCTGAATCTAGATATGCCTGCCATGCTTTGGCTTCTAGTTTTTGTTGTTCTTCTTCAGTCTTTAAGGAACGGACAAATTCAAGCACTTTCAGCAGCACGGGTTCTGGTACTTGGTCGAGTTCTTGAAGAAGTTGGTCTTTTGCTGTCATGTTTCTTTCCTCCTAGTTATTTTACAACTATTTTATCCGAATTTATAAAAGTCTTGCAGAGATTTTACGCGAGCATCTGTAGGGACACGGCACTGCCGTGTCCCTACCCGGAATTTTTTAAATTGGTATTAAGCTGTCGCGCATTTAAGTTGTATATTCAGGGCGGGCGGGACGCCCACCCCACAATACGGGGAATTGTTTTTTAACAGACAATTTAAATGTAGAACAGCTTACAACCATTTGACAAGCTACAGATTAGATAATCAACTACTGTTCGATCGCACTTACAGATTTTGATATTCTGCAACCCATTCAACGATCGCCTCAGTCAATCCGTCTAAGGTATATTCCTTAGCTTCCACATCTAACTTACCCAACAAATTATAACAACTCTTAGAAGTTTCCGGCCCGATGGAAGCGATGCAAACATTTGTTAGCCAATCCTGAGATCGCGACAATTCCGGGCTTTGTTCTATGAGCTTGCAAAAATTTTGTACGGTTTTGGAACTGGCAAAGGTTATGATATTTACGGCTTGATTTTGGAGTGCGGAGAGGGCGATCGGATCGATAGTTTCTGGACAGCAAGATTGGTAAGCTGGCACTTCTATTACTTGCGCTCCTTTGGCGGTAAATTCTTTAACTAAAACTTCTCTGCCGCCGCTTTCCACTCTCGGAAATAGGATTTTGCAGTTTTGCAAGTTATCGGGGAAGTTCTCGACTAGGGAATCGGCGACAAAGTTGGGGGGAATAAAGTCTGGTTGTAGAGAGTGCGATCGCAAACTTTCTGCTGTTTTTTTGCCGACAACTGCGATTTTAATACCAAACAAGCTGCGGGCGTCTTTGCCTTTTGCTTGTAATCGTTGAAAAAAGCAGTCTACAGCATTGTGGGAAGTGAGAATTAACCAGTGAAAGCTTGACAATTGTGCGATCGCGCTGTCTAATGGTTCCCAAGTGGACGGCGGCCCAATTACCAAGGCGGGCATTTCGATAACGCGAGCTCCTTGTTGCTGGAGTCGATCGCTAAATTCAGCAGACTGGGAAGCTGCGCGGGTGACTAAAATTGTTTGTCCTGCTAGCGGTAATTGGCTGTTATTAGTGGTGACTGGTGTATCGATCATATTTGTGCTTTCTGGCTGGATTAAATATTCGCGCAATCTGACTACTTCCCCAATTATTATCACGCAAGGCGATAGAGATTGACCTGCTGTTTGCTGTACAATATTTGAGAGAGTGCCCAGCCATATTTGCTGTTCGGGGCGGCCGCAATCTCGGATAATGGCGATCGGAGTTTCGGGCGATCGCCCGTGCTTTTGCAATTGCCAAATTATCTCGCTTAAATTGCGCCCTCCCATCAATATTACCAAAGTTTCTATCTGCACTAATGCTTCCCATTCCAGAGCATCCGGTTCGTGGGCGCTCATCACTGCAAAACAGCGGCTCATTACCGGATCGGTGAGGGGAATTCCTGCTAGTAAAGGTGCGGCTAAGGCTGATGAAATCCCGGCTATTACTTCAAAGTCGCAGCCCGCTGTTATTAATGCTTGAATTTCAGAACTAGAACGACCAAAAATAAACGGGTCGCCGCTTTTTAAGCGGATTACTTGTTTTCCTAGTTTGCAATGTTCAACCAGCAAACGGTTAATTTCTTGCTGCTGGGTGGAAGGTTGGCCGCCGCGTTTCCCGACTTCGATTTTCCGACAAGTTGCTGGGATTAATTCGAGTTGCGGGATGTCGATGAGAGCGTCGTAGATTAAGACTTCGGCTTGGGATAGCAGTTTGTGCGATCGCACTGTCATCAAGTTACAATCTCCGGGCCCCGCACCGACTAGATAAACTTTCCCTTTTGGGTTTTTCATAAGTCCTCCTCGATAGTATAATTTAAGGAAGAAGGAAAAAGGAAGAAGGAAGAAGGAAGAAGGAAGAAGGAAGAAGGAGCAATCATGAAATAACAAATAACAAATAACAAATAACTAATGCCCAATGCCCAATGCCCAATGCCCAATGCCCGATGCCCAATCCCCAACGCCCATTCCTTAACCAGAAATCCTATATTTATGCAGATTATCATCATCACGGCCGCCGATGCAAATTACTTTGAATTGGTGCGAGGCACTATTTTATCGGTGCGGGAAAAACCAGAGGGTGAAAATGTGGCGATCGGCTTTTTCGATCTCGGCTGTACTCTCGAACAGTTGCAGTGGCTAAAAACCAAAGTTAATATCATTAAAAAGCCCGATTGGGACTTTGACTTTCCTGGCAGAAATGAAGCTCCCGAACATTTAAAAGGATTATTAGTTAGACCTTGTTTGCGAAAATACTTTCCCAATTTTGATATATACATTTGGATAGATGCGGATGCTTGGGTTCAAGACTGGAGAGCAATTAATTTGTTGGTTGCAGGAGCATCGCGCCGGGGACTGGCAATTGTTCCCGAAGTTCACAGGGCGAGCTTGCAGCAGTACGGGCAACTGCCTCAGTTTTGGCAGTGGGTTTATCAAAAATACGAAGCTAACTTTGGTGAGGAAGTCGCTAAGAAATTATACAGTTATCCGATATTAAATGCCGGAGTTTTCGCCCTCCGAAAAGATGCTTTGCACTGGGAAATATGGGCTGAAAAACTAGATCGAGGATTGCAAAAATCCGGCTGTGTCATGACAGATCAATTTGCCCTAAACTTAGCTGTTTACAGTGGCGAATTGTTCAATATGACTGAAATGCTACCAGCTTGGTGCAATTGGATATTCAACGGTTTTCCGGTTTGGGACAAGCAGCGAGGCTGTTTTGTGGAGCCGTACTTGCCGCAGGAGGCGATCGGCATTTTGCATTTAGCTGGACGCCAGCAGTTTGACCGAGTACAATTGATGGCAACTGACGGCGACATACTGAAAATCAGCGTCCGTTACCAACCTAAAAAACAGGAAGCAGTACAAATATTTCAAGAACCCAAAATGACTTACCAACAACCTGAAATTAGCAAAAATAATTTATTACATCCAGGGGATTATGTCTCGCCAGGGTTCCAAATAATTATACCTGACTCCTATTTTCCCAATATGATTATTGCCGATCCAAATACGAGTAACTGGCCTTATTTGCGCCGGGAAGTTCCGCATAATTGGTATGCAGACAAGCGCTATCCATTCATCGGGTTTTTGAATCGCGACGAAGCACACATCCTTTACAATACAGCTCTGCAATTCAAAGGTAAAAAAGCCTTAGAAATAGGCTGCTGGTTGGGGTGGTCTGCCTGTCACTTAGCCCTCGCCGGAGTTGAATTAGATGTCGTCGATCCGCTGTTAGAAAGAGAAGATATCAGACAAAGCGTAATCGACTCAATTCAAGGTGCTCTCAATGCGTCTGGCGTTCAAACATCAGTCGAGCTGATACCCGGCTACAGCCCCCAAAGAGTAGAAGAATTTTCCGCTCAATTCAACCGCAAATGGTCGTTAATTTTTATTGACGGAGAACACGGAGAACCGGGGCCGTTAAATGACGCAATTGTTTGTGAAAAATTGGCTGAGGAAGATGCAATAATTTTATTTCACGATTTAACTGCTCCAGATGTTGCTCAAGGTTTAGATTACTTAAAGCAAAGGGGATGGCAAACATTAGTATATCAAACAATGCAAATTATGGGTGCAGCTTGGCGGGGCAATGTCGAGCCAGTAAAACATCAACCAGACCCCAATATTTCCTGGCAGTTGCCAGCACATTTGCAGGGTTACAATATTAGCAGTTTAGAGACAATTAATTCTCAAACACCCAGCCAAACCAATCAAAAGCAACAGTCATCTTATACAAGAAATTTTTACCAATTAATCGGAGAAGGAACTCGCAGTTCTGCTAGAGAAATTATTCCCCTGCTGTTAGACTTGCTGCAACCCATTTTACCTAAAAGTGTGGTAGATGTGGGCTGCGGTACAGGAAGTTGGTTAGCTGCGTTTCACAAGTTGGGAATTGCCGACTGTTTGGGAATAGATGGCGATTATGTCGATCGCACTATTTTACAAATTCCTTTAAATCAGTTCCAATCCGCCGATTTAAAGCAACCGCTGCAAATAAACAGAAAGTTTGACTTAGCAATTTCTCTGGAGGTGGCCGAACATTTGCCGGCTACCTGTGCCGAAAATTTTGTTAATTCTCTCACTCAACTAGCACCAGTGATTCTGTTTTCTGCTGCGATACCATTTCAAGGAGGCGTCGAACACGTTAACGAACAGTGGCCACAATATTGGGTTTATTACTTTCAAAAAAACGGCTATGCAGTTATTGACTGCTTGAGAAAAAAAATCTGGAACAATGACAAAGTAGAGCCTTGGTACGCTCAGAATATCTTAGTTTTTGTTAAAGAAGAATACTTATCGAGATATCCAAAGTTAGTAAATGAGTATCAAAACACTGATTTGAATCAATTAGCGATAGTCCATCCCAAGATTTATTTTTACACCTTGCAAGCTGCTAGAAATTCGGCACATAATTTACAATCAGAAAGTATCAAACAAGTTTCAGCATCGCCACAATTAGCAGATCGACCTTTAATATCTGTGATTATTCCCTGCTACAATCAATCTCATTTTTTGCTGCAAGCAGTAACTAGCGTGATTAACCAAACTTACAAAAATTGGGAAATTATCATTGTCAATGACGGCAGCTTAGATACTACCAGCACAGTTGCCCAAAATTTAATAGTAGCAAATTCCCAATATCAAATTAGGCTTGTAGAACAAACAAATCAAGGGCTGTCAATGGCAAGAAATGCTGGCATAGCAGCAGCAAGCGGCGAGTACATCATGCCTTTGGATGCCGATGATATCCTAGCTGAAAACGCCTTGACTGACCTTTTAGAAATATGTTTAAAATCAAATGTACCTTGCGTAGCATTTGGTTCTTATCAAATGTTTGGCATAGAAAATCGCACAGTACCCAGCTACGAGTTGTATTCTCCCCAAAAAATCAAGCAATCTAACATGATTCACCCGTCTTCACTGTATCACAAATCTATTTTGAATTTAGTCGGCGGTTACAAAGTTGGGATGAAAGAGGGTTACGAAGATTGGGAGTTTTGGGTGAATTGTCACAGACACAATATCCCATTTTTGGCAACGAGAGAAGTAGTTGTCAATTATCGGCGTTCCCAGGGTTCTATGTTGGCAAAAGCTCAGCAATATCATCAAAAATTGGTAGCAAAAATTGTTTGTTACAACCGGGAACTTTACGATTTAGAAAGTGTTAAGAATGCTGAAAAATTATTGAAAAATATCGTAAGTTCTTAGTCTCGCGTTGCGCGGATTTCGTTTGTGTGCGATTTCAACCGCCGACTCTTATCAACAGATTTTATATCAGATTGAGTATAACATCAAGAAAGCGCTTAACCTGTTTTTCCCAAGTCCAATCGAGCATAAAGTTAGCCGCAGCTAAACCGCGACTTTTTGCTTCTTCGCGATTAGTATAAACTTGCTCCAAAGCCTCGACAACTTCTGCAACATCAGACTCTCCCCAGCCTTCTACACCGGAAAAATGAGCAGTCGGTTTAACTCGTCCCTGACTCGATAAAGGATAGCAAATGTTGCTGTAAATCAAATCTAAATGACCGGTATTTGCTGATAAAATAGTCGGAATTCCGCAGGCCATACTTTCCATCGCGACTAAATTAGTGCCGCCTTCGCAGCGGTTGGTGAAAACAGCGCAGTCAGCTTCTCGCAAAATTTGTCCGGCGAGGTGATTGGGAATTAAGCCGATGTCGATAAAAGAGTCAACAGGCAAACCGTTAGCCGCTAACCATTGGGAAATTCCTAAACTTCCATCGCGGTTGATATTGGGAAGTCCCGCAACGTTTCCGGTTTGTTCGATTCCTAACATATACTGAGGCCAAAAGTTGTGCCATGTTGTTAGTAACAAAGCTTCTGGATGTTTGGCGCGAAATCGTTTGAAAGCGGCAATTACAATATCTTGACCTTTGCGATATTCCAGTTTGCCGCCGGAGAAGATGACGAAGCGATCGCCAAATAGATTAGATTTGGGTGCAGGATGGAAAATTGCGGGGTCAATTCCTTGATGTACCATCGCCACATTAGTCAAGCCGCGGCTTCTCAAAACATCGGCATTCCAGTTAGAACCGGCGACAATCGCGCTATATTTTTTGGCTGTTTCTAGTGCTTCTGCTGTGATTCGCGTGTCTTCAAAAAATATGACTCCTATTTGACAAGCGCTGGTAATTTGATTTTCGATTCCCGACGATGCTAAATTATTGCCGAGAGCGTAAAGTACGGGAAAGTTGCAAGTAATCTGTTTGTCGGAATTTGCTGCTACTAATTCCTGAAAATTTTTCTGCTTTTCTACTACAGGTAATAAGAGAGATTTATGCAGCGGATTTATCGATTCTGAGGTGATTGATGGCGGTTCTAAAAGTGCAACCTCCCAGGCAGGATTTCGCAGCAGTTGCAGTGTTAAATTCATACCGTAAATTCCCCAGCCGCTGGTGATGCTGACTGGCCAACTAATGCCGATTCCGGTAATCTGTGGGGGAGTTTCTGGGCGTTGGATTTGAGGCGGAGTTTCTGGGGGTTGAAGCCGAGGCGGAGCCTCTGAATATGCGTTACCAGGCTCTGCCTGGTAACGAGGGAGAGGAGGGGAAATTAGCTGTTCTAAGGCTGCTTTTATGCGATCGCAAACTCCATCCCAATCACCGGATTTTTGCTGCCTAAACAACCACACAGTGGGATACCAAGGGGTATCTTCGCGTTCCAGCATCCAGCGCCAATCAGGCACGAAAGACAGCAAAATCCAGACTGGTTTACCCAAAGCACCGGCCAAGTGGGCCACAGCAGTGTCTACGCAAATTACTAAATCTAGTTGCGAAATAATTGCTGCGGTGTCGGCAAAATCGACGCAATGTTCGCTCAAATCTTGAATTTGCTGTTGATTAAACAAAGCGATATCGCCCCCAGACAAATCTTTCTGAAGGCTGTAAAAACTCGCTCCACGAACATCTAAAAATTTTACAAAATCGCTCAATTTACACGATCGCTGACGATCCTTGCGGTGCAGCGGGCCGCCCGCCCACACAATACCTACTTTTAGTTGATTGTTCGGTTCTAGAGAAAATTTAAAATCCTGTGGCGGAGCTAAATAAGGAATATTCGCCGGTACATTTTCCAAAGTCGTCCCCAAAATTCGAGGCAAACTTAGCAGCGGGGCGTGCACTTGAAAATCTACCAAATCGCTCGGCCGCGCTATTACTCGATCGACTCCTGCAATTCCTTCAAATAAACGCTTCAGCAAGACATGACAAGCCACAACAACTTTGCCGCCTTTTTGCTTGACTAAAGGTGCGTAGCGGATAAATTGTATCGTATCGCCCAAACCTTGTTCTGGGTGCAATAAAATCGTTTTTCCCTGCAAATCTGAGCCGTCCCAAAGCGGTTGGGCGAAATAGCGGGGTTCCAATTCTTGAGTTTGCCAACGCGATTCGTACTCCGCAAAACCGCGCTGAAAATTGCCAGTCAAAAGCAAAGCTAACGCTAGTCTCAAGCGCCAATTGGGTGATTCTGGAGATAGTTGAATTGCTTTAGTATACCAGTCGGTCGCCTCGATAACTTTTCCTTGTTCTTCCAGGGCGCAACCTAAATATAAGTTTGTTTCACTCAGGTTGGGATTGGTTTCTAGCGCTTGTTTGTAGTGATAAATTGCCTCGGTTATTTGGCCGTTTTCCTGTTTCAAATAACCTAAACAACTGTGGGCTTCGGCGTGGCAGGGTGAGGCTGAGATTACTTGTTCGTAGCGAGCGGCTGCGTCTGCTTTTTTACCTTGTTTTTTTAAGGCATTTGCTATGTGAAATTTTACCTGTGCGGGCGATAAGGAAAATCGAGGCGGAGCCTCGGGATCTCCGTTACCAGGCACAGCCTGGGAACGAGAAGAGATTAGGTGTTTTAAGGCTGTTTTTATGCGATCGCAAACTCCCACCCAATCGCCCGCTGTTTGCTGCCGAAACAGCCGCGCCGTCGGATACCAAGGGCTGTCTTCGCGTTCCAACATCCACCGCCAATCCGGCATAAAACACAGCAAAATCCATACAGGTTTACCCAAAGCACCGGCTAAGTGCGCGACAGCGGTATCCACGCAAATTACTAAATCTAGTTGCGATATCACCGCCGCAGTATCGGCAAAATCGTTCAAATTGTCGCTCAAATCTATCACGGGAATTTGAGTTAATAAAGTACGATCGCCCGCCGACATTTCTTTCTGAAGACTGTAAAAACTTACACCGGGAATATCTAACAATTGCAGAAAATAGCTTAAATCGCTCGATCGCTGAAAATCCTTCAAATGTTCCGAACTTCCCGCCCACGCAATCCCAACTTTGAAATTGCGATTCCCTACGGGATAGCTGCGCTTCACGCAATTTAGGGAAAATTGCCAATTCGGCGGCGCCGCTAAATAAGGAACATTTGCCGGTATATTTTCTAAATTTGTTCCCAAAATATGCGGCAAACTCATCAGCGGTGCTTGCACTTGGAAATCAGGCAATTCCTCCATCCGAACCGCCACTTGTTGGATGCCAGGAATCTGCTTAAATAAACGCTTCAGTTCTTGATAGCAAGAAATGATTACTTTGCCGCCTTTTTGCTGCACAATTGCCGCGTAACGTACAAATTGAATTGCGTCGCCCAAACCTTGTTCGGAGCGGAGCAAAATAGTTTGCCCGTTCAACTCTGAACCATCCCAAACTGGCCGCTCAAAATGCAACCGCGGCATTGTTTTCGCCTGTTCTGTTTGCCAGCGCCACTCGTATTCTGCTAAACCGCGCGGCAAGTCCCCAGTCAACAGCAGGACTAAGGCTAAATTGAAGTGAGCTTTTGCACAATTGGAATCGATTTCTATTGCTTTATTGTAACACCAAATTGCTCGATTTACGTCTCCCAATTGTTCTACAGCACTGCCTAAATTCGCGATTGCTTCTAGATAACTAGGATTCAAAAATATGGCTCGTTCTAAGCTAGAAATTGCCTGTTCTATTTTGCCCGCACCCAAGCATAAAGTTCCCAGGTGATAGTGTCCTGCAGGATTGTTTGGTTCTGCTTCAATTGCACGCTCGTAAAGCCGTTCTGCCTCGTCTAGCTGACATTTTGCTTGCATCGCCACGCCCAAATTTACCAGCGCTGGCACGTAATTGGAATTGACAGAAAGTGCTTGATGAAAACAGGCGATCGCACTCGGCAACTCGCCCTGCTGCTGGAGCGTCGCGCCGAGATTGTTGAGAGCTTTGACGTACATTGGATTTAGGGCGATCGCCTTTTGAAAACAAGATAAAGCCTCGGCTGTATTGCCCCAATCTTGCAGCAAAATGCCCAAGTTATTTTGCGTTTGAGGGCAGTTTGGGTCGATTTCGATCGCGCGCTGATAATAGGTGGCAGCTTCGGCTAAATTGCCTGTTTGGTGCAGCGTCACTGCCAAATTAGTTGCGACTTCTATCAAATCTGGCTGCAAAACTAAAGCATTTTTAAAATAAGCGATCGCCTCGGAAAATTTACCTTGCGATTTCAGAATATTTCCCCAATTGAACTGTTTTTGAGCTAATTCAACATTGGGCTGAGTTTCTATTAGCGGTTGAGCTTCCTGATGCTGAGAAATTCTTTCTCTGAGCGCGAAACCCGCTTGTTCTAAAACTCCTTCCCAATCTCCCGCTGCTGACTGGCGAAACAGCCGCGCCGTCGGATACCAAGGACTATCTTCGCGCTGCAACATCCACCGCCAATCCGGCACAAAACACAGCAAAATCCACACGGGTTTGCCCAACGCACCGGCCAAGTGCGCCACAGAAGTATCTACAGAAATCACTAAATCCAGAGCCGAGATTGCCGCCGCAGTATCGGCAAAGTCGTGCAAATAAGAGCTTAAATCGGTTACGGGCATTTGCTCTAACAAAGCGCGCTCCTCTGCTGTCATTTCCTTTTGCAAACTGTAAAAATTTGCTCCGGGAATATCTAACAGTTTTGTCAACAAATTCAGCGGTAACGATCGCACCTTATTTTGTGAATATTGAGGATTTCCAGACCACACAATCCCTACTTTCAAATTAGCAGTTGGACTGAGAGTAAATTTCAAACCGGGCGGCGGAGCTAAATAAGGAACTTTCGCAGGTATAGTTTCTAAAGTTGTTCCCAGAAGGTGAGGCAAACTCATTAGCGGCGCGCGAACTTGAAAATTCGGTGCATCCTCTGGACTAATTATTAACCCATCGATTCCCGAAAATTGTGCAAACAAGCGCTGCAACTGCGGCAAACACCAAACAATTACCCTACCGCCTTTTTGCTTGACTAAATCTGCGTAGCGGATAAACTGAATTGCATCGCCTAAACCCTGTTCCGGGCAAAGCAAAATAGTTTTTCCATCCAAATCTTTGCCATCCCAAATAGGTTGGTGAAACTTGTGGCGCGGGGACTGTTTTTGTTGAACCAGCAGCCGCCATTCGTACTCGCAAAAACCGCGCTGAAAATCTCCAGACAACAGCAAAGCTAAACCTAAATTTAGGTGAGATTCGGGATTCCCGACATTGAATTTAACTGCTTGGCTGTAGCAGGTGACAGCATCTACAAATTGTCCGCGATCGTGCAAAGCACTTGCCAAACTGTTGAGAGGATTGATATAACCGGGTTTGAGTTCGATCGCCCGATGGTAGCAATCGATCGCCTCTGCCATTTTTCCCGCTTCCTCAAAAGCTTTGCCGAGATTGTTTAAAGCTTCTGGAAAGTCTGGTTTCAGGCTCAAAGCTTGGTGGTAGCAGGCGATCGCATCTTCAATTTTGCCCTGTTTGTGAAGGACAATTCCCAGATTGCAGCGAGCCTCTGCTGAGGCTGGCAATTTCTGAATCGCCTGCTGGCAAAAAGCTAGAGCCTCATCTAACTTATCTTGGTTTGACAGCCAACTCCCCAAAGCAAGATCGGTTTGGGCCAAATCCGGTTGCAGCGTCAGAGCTCGATCGTAGTATGCGATCGCATCTGCAACTCGCCCCTGCCGGATCGAGGCGTATGCTAAGTTGTGCAAGGCATCGAAATAATTTGGATCGATCGCGATCGCCCGTTCGTAATTCGCGATCGCCCGTTCGTAATTCGCGCCCGCTTCCTCCCCTTGTTCCTCCAAAGTAATTCCCAAATTCAAATAAGCCACCGCGCAATTAGGATTGACTTGAATCGCTTGCTCGTAGCAGCTTACAGCCTCCGTTACATCCCCTTGTTCTTCCCGCAACAGGCCCAAATTAATCAGCGCTTCGGCACAATTCGGGTTCAAATTCAGTGCCCGCTGGTATTCTGCGATCGCATCTTCAGTCTCCCCTGCTTCCGCCAGCGCGCTGCCCAAATTGCTCGCAGTTTCCGCCAAATTCCGGTCGATTGCTAGCGCTTGTCGGTAGTGCGCGATCGCCTCTGTTAGGCGCCCGGTATGCTGTTTGACAACACCTAAATTGCTGTGCGCGGCCGCGTAATTTGGATCGATCGCGATCGCCCGCTCGTAACATTCGATCGCACCGCCAAACTGAGCCTGCTGCTGCAAATCCAGGCCCAACCGAAACTCTGCATCCGCCGCATCCGACGGCACAAATGCTGCGGCAACCGCGCCTAGAGCTTGCGCCACCCGAGCGAAAACGCCCTCCCAGTCGCCCCGCTGATGCTGCCGGAACAGCCTTGCACTTGGATACCAAGGACTGTCTTCGCGCTCCAACAGCCACCGCCAATCCGGCGAAAACGCCAGCAAAATCCACACGGGTTTGCCCAAAGCCCCCGCCAAATGGGCGACAGCGGTATCGACACTAATGACTAAATCTAGTTTGGCGATCGCAGCAGCAGTATCGGCCAAATCGCCAAAATGCGGGCTCAAATCTACGATCGGCGTTTGATTCAACACCGCGCGATCGGCCTCGGAAACCTCTTTCTGCAAGCTGTAAAAACTTACCCCCGAAACGTCTAAAAGTGGCAGAAACTGACTTAAACTGCACGAACGCTGCTTGTTTTTGCGGTGTTTGGGATTCCCCGCCCAGACAATCCCAACTTTCAAATTGCGATCGGGCAGAAGCGCAAAATCCGCACCCGCAGGCGGTGATAAATAAGCAGTATTTGCCGGTATTGTTTCCAGCTTTGTACCGAGAATATACGGCAAACTCAACATCGGCACTTGCACGTCAAATTCTGGCAGCGGCTCGTCTTTAACTATTAGCAAATCAATGCCGTCAACCGTTGCAAACAAACGGTGCAATTGCGGGTAACAACCAACAATTACCCTACCGCCTTTATTTTTGACGATCGCAGCGTAGCGGATAAACTGAAGCGAATCGCCTAAACCTTGTTCGGCGTGCAGCAAAATAGTCTTTCCCTGCAAATCGGAACCGTCCCACAGCGGCCGGTATTCTCTCGCCGAAACAGTATTTTCCGGCCCCGTCAAAAAACAGGAATGACCTGTTTGAAATTCTTTAATTTGCCAGCGCCACTCGTATTCGGCGAGACCATTTTCCAAATCTCCCACCAACAGCAAAGCTAAGGACAAATTCAGGTGAGCGCTAGCGTGATTGGGACTTAAATGAATCGCCCGTCTGTAACAGGCGATCGCATCTTCTACCGCGCCTTTTTCCAGAAACGTCCTGCCTAAATTGTTGATAGCTTCCACAAAATCCGGCAGCAATTCTAGAGCTTTGTGATAATACTCCAGCGCATCTTCTAAATTGCCCTGTTCTTGCAACACTGTTGCCAGATTGTTGTAAGCTTCCCAGCTATGCGGCTGAATTTCCAGCGCTCGCCTGTAGAGGTTTACAGCCTCTAAAAGTTCGCCTTTTTCTTGCAGCGCCACCGCTAAATTAATCAGTGCGGGAACGAAATTCGGTTCAGCGACAAGAGCTTGTTCGTAATGCGCGATCGCCTCTTCCACTTGGCCTTGTTCCTCAAAAATCTTTGCCAAGTTGTAAGCTGTTTGAGGAATATTTGGATCGAGTGCTAAAGCTTCTCGGTAATGCGGGATAGCTGCGTCCAATTCGCCATTCTCTTGCTTGAGAAAACCAAAATTAATCCTGGCTTGAACGCAATTTGGATCGAGAGATATGATCTGTTCGTAAAGGGCGATCGCCTCTTCCTTATCTCCTGTTTCCATTAACTGTTCTGCTTGCCGCAACAAATCCTCTAAAACAACCGGATTCTCGCCATCCGTTCCGATCGCCACAGATGTCTCAATCCCCTGCGATTGCTTAGCTGCGTAGTGTTCCGCTAACCCTTCGCTCGCCATCAAAAATATTTGTTTACTCTCTTGAACTACGCTTGCACCTGTCATTTGAAAAGCCACAGAATCGAGGGAAGCCGTATGATTAGCAGTCATGGCGAGCGAAACGAAGTCAAGCTGCTTGTGGGCAGAATCCTCGGAATAACTAGCAGTATTGGCGATCGCAAATAAACTCAAAGCCGCCTGCACTTCCTCAAACAATTCTTGCCAACTTTCCGGCTGACTTTGGCGGAAAAGCCTCGCAGTTGGATACCAAGGATTATCTTCACGATCCAGCAGCCAACGCCAGTCAGGAGCAAAAGAAAGCAGCACCCAAACCGGTTTTCCCAAAGCACCGGCTAAGTGCGCCACAGCCGTATCGACACTAATCACTAAATCCAGTTGGGATATCGCCGAAGCGGTATCAGCAAAGTCGCTCAAATGCGGACTCAAATCCGGCACTAAGTGTTGGTTCAACAAAGTGCGATCGCTCTGGGACATTTGTTTTTGTAAACTATAAAAAGCGATTCCCGGAACATCCAAAAAATGAATAAAATCGCTCAAACTGCAAGAACGCTGATTGTTTTTCCGGCGCTGCGGGTTCCCTCCCCAAACAATCCCTACCTTCAATTTTGCATCAGAAGAAAGCGCAAACTTGCACTCATCAGGCGAAGCTAAATAAGGAACATTTGCCGGTATTGTTTCCAGAGTTGTCCCCACAATTCTTGGCAAACTCATCAGGGGTGCGTGAACGTCAAATTCTGGCAAACCCTCAAGACTAACTGATAAATATTCAATGCCGGCAACTGTCGCAAACAACCGCAGCAGTTCTGGATAGCAAGCCACCATAACTTTAGCCCCTCGGCTGCGAAGAATCGGCGCGTAGCGAATAAACTGAATCGAATCGCCGAAGCCTTGCTCGACGTGCAGTAAAATAGTTTTTCCCTGCAAATCTGAACCATCCCAAACCGACTGTTTAAATTGCCTTGGTTGTAGTTGCGGAGTGCGCCACCGCCACTCGTATTCAGCAAAACCGCGCTGAAAATCTCCAAACAATAGCAAAGTTAAGGCGAATTCCAGGTGGGCGGTGGCGTTGTCTGGCTGCAATTCCAAGGCTCGACTGTGACAAGAAAAAGCTTCTTGAAATTCTCCTAAATCGACCAAAGCGTGTCCGAGATTGTTAATAGCCTCCACGAAGTCTGGCTTTAAATTTAATGCTTGTCGGTAGTGGGATATTGCTGCTTTTGCATTGCCTTGTTCGTGGTAAAATGCTCCGACATTGTTGTGAGCTTCGGGATTGTTTGGCTCTAGTTGTACAGCTTGCTGGTGGCAGTTAAAAGCTTCGGCTAATTTACTTTGCTGCTGCAAAACTGTTCCCAACCCCATCAGAGAATATGTCAAACTGGGATTAATTTGTAAAGCGTGCAGGTAACAAGCTACCGCCTCGTTTAATTGATTTTTTTTAAATAAACCTGCTAAATTGTGTGCTGTTTCTTGCAGGTTGGGGTCGAGCTTGAGCGCTGTTTGGTAATATAAAATTGCCGAGTCTATTTCGCCGATTTGCTGTTTTAGCCAGCCCAAATTATTGTAAGCTAGTGCGGAATTTGGCTGCATTTTGATGACTTGTTCGTAAGTGGCGATCGCCCTTTGATATTCGCCTACATCCATCAAAACATGGGCTTTATTTAAATGTGCTTCTACAAAATCCGGGTTTTGGGCGATCGCCTGTTCGTAAAAGTCGATCGCTTCGGCAATTTTCCCCTGCTGTCTGGCCGCGATTCCCAACAAACACAGCACGTTTGCTGATTCCGGCTGCACTTCTACGATCTGCCGGTACAAATTCTCAGCTTCTAACAAGCGCCCCGCTTGGTGATGTTCCCAAGCTAATTTCAAAGAGTCTTCTGCACTCAATTTGCAGGCACATTTTCGAGATTTTTTTTGAGAAGCCATAGTTGTCTTTGTCGTTTGGGAGTTCGCTAACTTGTAATTGCCAACTTGTTCTAATTTGTTAACTCTTCCTTCCTTCTTCCTTCCCCCTTCTTCCTTCTTCCTTCTTCCTTCTTCCTTCCCCCTTCCTTCTTCCTTCTTCCTTCTTCCTTCTTCCTTCTTCCTTCTTCCTTCTTCCTTCTTCCTTCTTCCTTCTTCCCCTTCTACCCCAACAAACAAGCTGCCGGAAAAATCAGATATTCTAAGAAAAACAACTTCCAGATAAACTGATAAAAATCAGCAATTTCTTTTTGATCGTCCAAATCAACTTTGACGCTCCAAAACCACATCAAACCCAAAGCAGTCAAATGAGAAACTCCCAGAAACACTAAATTAACATTAGACAATACGATCGCTCCCGCCAAAGTCGCGCCCAAATAGCAAACCGTCAACACCCAGCGAGATAAATTAAAGACGGCAGGCTTGCCCAGCTCAATCGTAAACGTAGTAATATTATATTGCTTGTCCCCTTCCATGTCGGGGATATCTTTAAAAATGGCGATCGCAAACGTAAACACCACAACAAAAACCGTCAGCACCCAAACTTCCGCAGGAATCCCAAAAGACACACTCTCCAAACTCCAGCCAGAAAAAATGCTTTTCGCCCTTCCCAAACCCAACACCCAATTAAAGTGCAGAAACAGCCCTAAATTTACGATCGCCCCCCGCACAGTAAAAATGCACAGCGCCGCCCACAAAGGAAACCGCTTCAGCCGAATTGGCGGCAGAGAATAAGCAGTCCCGATCGCCAAACTAACGCCAACGGTAGCCAGCAAAAACGGGCCTTGCAAAACAGCAGTCAAAATTGCTAGAATTCCCGTTGCAATTACAATTAATTCTCCGGTGTTTCGAGAAAAGACTCCCGAGGCGATCGGCAAATACGGCTTATTAATTTTATCAATTTCAACATCTTCTAACTGGTTCAATCCCACAATATAAATATTGCCGCAAATGCAAGCCAACCAGGCAAAAGCTAGGGGCCAAAATACAGGATTCACAAACAGCCGCGCGCTTTGGGCGATCGCGTACAAAGCCAATACACTCAGGCTAGTACCCACAATTGTGTGCGGCCGAGAAAACTCCCAAAAAGCCCTCACCCAGCTTTGCGGAGCCGAGCCATTTTTATCAATCCAAGACTTGTCAATCGAATCGTTGCTCATAAAACTCACACCCGCACCAAACAAATAATATTCTTTAGGTGCGTAATACGCACCTTACTCATCAACTCAAGACTCAAAACTTCTCTGATATATGCCTGTTATTTTACAGCACAAATCAGCCCGAAACGAATCAACCCGCTCTGATATCCACGGCTCATCAATCCGAGAGCCAGTGCAGCTTGAATAGTCGTCCAACCGCTAGTCAGCAAACCCCAAATCGCGCTCGGAGTCAAAGCAGAATCGATCACCACATCCCAAAAAGGAGCCACAGCTTTTGACCAATCAGCAGTGCGAATACTTGTCAAAGGCAAACTGCGGACAATTTCCTCGTATTCCGGCAAAGATATCACATAAGGCAAAGCATAAACCCGGTAAATTTCTGCCAATTCCTTTCTCTCTTCATCAGTTAATTCTCCCGCCGTTTCTCCCACCGGGCGGTGACACCAAGTCGCCAAAATCAAAGTTCCTCCCGGCTTGAGCACGCGACAGCATTCGTGCAAAAACTTAATTTTGTCGGGCATATGTTCGCCGCTTTCGAGCGACCAAACCAAGTCGAAGGACTCGTCAGGAAAAGGCATATTCAAAGCATCTGCTACCAAAAAATTCACATTGCTTTCAAGTCCAGCAATTTTAGCGCGTTCGGTCGCTCTGTTGGCCTGTACCGGACTCAGAGTAATCCCGGTCGCTGTAACGCTAGCGCCCGTTTTATTTTGTTCGGGCGATCGGCTAAAATCACGATCGACCCTGCCATCCAACTTTAAATTATTTTGAGCGATCGAACTAAACTTTTGAGTCAAATACAGCGTGCTGCCGCCGATCCCGCAACCGACATCGAGAATGCGGTAAGGTTCACAGAGTGCCTTCTCTGACGGTACTCCAGCCCAGCCCAGCATTTCTTCTATCAAATCTATCTGAGCCTGTCGGCGCTCTTTTTTCAAATTGCCATCCGGGCCGTAGTAACCGTGGTGCATATGTTCGCCCCAAACCTGCTCCCACAAACCGCTAGAAGCGTCGTAAAGTTGCTGAATTTGCTGGTAAAGTGTTGATGTCATCGCCGGATCGCAAGTTATTAAAGGAATTCTACCGTTATTTTCCCGATGTTGTCATCGAATTTGGCCATTTAGTTCGATCGACCGCAGGTACTAGCCAGACAGAGATGTCCTGATTTCAAGCCCGACGATCGATTTGTGGGTTCCCTCTAAAATCTAAAATCTCCAATCTAAAATCTAAAATCTAAAATCTAAAATCTAAAATCGCATGACTGTCTCGCGAACCATTGCTTTGGGCTTTCTCGCCGTCATCACCGCAGGTACTCTATTACTGATGATGCCGTTTTCCACAATAGATGGAACTTGGAGCGATCCAATAACAGCACTATTTACCTCTACTTCCGCTGTCTGCGTCACGGGCTTATCGGTGGTTGATGTCGGAAAATATTACTCTTTTTGGGGGCAACTGTGCCTAGTTTTACTGGTGCAAATAGGAGGCTTGGGCTACATGACAGCCACGACTTTCTTGCTGCTGTTATTGGGCCGCCGCTTTGGCTTGAAAGACAAAATTGCCCTGCAACAATCTCTCGACAAATCCGGGCTAGCAGGCGTAGTGCAACTCGTGCAGTCAATTCTAGCAACAACGCTTTTGTTTGAATTAACTGGAGTGTTTTTGCTGATGTCGGTTTTCGTCCCCCAATACGGATTTAAAGACGGTGTGTGGTCGGCGGTATTTCACAGCATTAATGCCTTTAACAATGCTGGTTTCAGCCTGTATTCAGATAATTTAATCCAGTACATCAATTCACCTGTGATTAACTTCACAGTCGGCGGTTTAATCATATTTGGGGGAATCGGCTATCAAGTAATTATGGAAATGTACCTGTGGCTGCGCGCTCGCTTCAACAAAAGTCCTATTTGCACAGTTTTTTCCCTAAATTTCAAAGTAGTTACCAGTACAACTGCTGTCCTTTTAATTTTAGGAACGCTAGCCTTTTTGGTGCTGGAATACAACAACCCAGCAACTTTCGGTTCTCTCAATTTTCCTCAAAAATTGATGGCAGCTTGGTTTCAATCTGTTACTCCCCGCACGGCGGGATTCAATACAATTGACATTGGCAAAATGAGCGAAGCCGGGTTATTTCTGACGATCGCGCTGATGTTTATCGGCGCGAGTCCTGGCAGCACCGGCGGCGGAATCAAAACCACAACTTTTAGGATATTGTTTTGCTGTACCGCAGCAGTTCTCGAAGGCCAGGAAGATGTGGAGTGCTATCAGCGTCAAATCCCGCCAGCAATGATTCTGAAAACCATTAGCGTCGTCTTCGGTTCCCTGTTGGTCGCGTTCACATCTGCAATTTTAATTGAGCTGACCAATCCCCAACTAGAATTTATCGCAGCGCTGCTTGAGGCAGTTTCAGCTTTTGCCACGGTCGGTCTTTCCACAGGGATTACAGCCAAGATTTCAGCGATCGGCAAGTTGGTTTTGATTGCTACAATGTATGTAGGTCGGGTTGGCGTGCTCCTGCTGATGAGTGCTGCATTCGGCGACCCAAAACCCAGGTCTTTTAAGTATGCTGAGGAAAGTTTGTTAGTCGGATAAAAAAATCCTGCCTAGTTGCTGATAATCTAAACAATGGGTGACAACCCAAATCAACTTTTACAACTTACCTAAAAATCAAAAGGAGGCGGCGCTGTCTCTGCTAAAATTTAAACAGCAAGACGCTCAGCGCTGGATATTCAGTGAACCTGTCATCTTTGAATTTTTTTCGGACTTTGCGCGCCGACAACAAGCAGTTTGCAGTTATTGGTTTGGGACGCTTTGGTAAAGCTGTGTGTTCGACTCTGCACGGCTTGGGTTACGAAGTCCTGGGAGTTGACACCGATGAAAAAAAAGTAACTCAAGCTTTGAGCGATCGCATTGCTGCTCACGTTGTGCAGTTAGATTCTACTGAGCCTAGCGCTCTTCTGGAAGCCGGTATATTTGAATTTGAAACAGTGATAGTCGCGATCGGCAATTACCTAGCAGAAAGCATTACCACCACCCTAAATCTTAAGGAAGGCGGGGTAAGTCACGTAATAGCCAAAGCTTCTTCGGAAACTCATTTAAAACTGTTGAAAAAAGTCGGTGCAGATCATGTAGTTTTTCCAGAACGAGAAATGGGCTGCTCTTTGGCCCGGATTCTTACACAACCCAGCATTTTAGAACGCTTTGACCTCGACCCAGATCACAGCATCGTTGAGTTGCTCGTTCCTGAAAAGTTTGACGGTAAAACCATCTCCGAATTGGAGCTCCGGCGGAAGTATGGTTTGAACTTGCTAGCAGTCGGTCGCGCCGACAAGTTCGAGATCAATCCGCAGCCAAACGAACGCTTGAAAAAGGGCGAAGCGATGGTAGTAGTTGGTTCTAATAAAGATATCAATCGCTTGCCAATTTAACATCTCGCCATTCTACGCACATACAAAAATAGTCCTAGACTCAGAAACCCGGTTTATTGAGTTCCGAGTGCCTAATTCCTAAGCAAGTCTTGCCGGATGTGTGAAAATTTCATGCCCGAAAAACGCGGTTTATCTTAGATAAACCGCGTTTCTCTGTCGATCTTTATGTTCTAATTTTTAACTCAAATATCTAAATTGAATTTCACCAATCCTGGGCTTGCTTCCGCCTTTGCGACGCTCGCTGAGAACCTAGCCAGACAAATAGCTAAAATTTCAACAAAGTAGCACCACCCGATCGCACTCCGAACTCTCTTAAGCGCTAGCCGTGAAAATTCAGCCGACTTTCAAGATATCTTGCAGGTAAGCTTTGCCCAAAACCACCACCGCGAAGACTAGAGCGAGTTCAACAGGCCAAGGACACACCGCCACCAGCCAAATTAACGAACACACTCCAATAATTGCAGCTATGGGAGCCGGAATCCCGTCTAGCGTTCTGTTGTCGGTCCCCGCAGTCACCCACCCAGCAATCAAGCAGAGCGTCAACGGAATCAAGCAACTTGCGATCATGGTTTTTACCCCATCAAAATTTTTTTACATAAGACATCTGAGCATATTGTAACAATACATCAAAGATTCGGAAATGCACCATAAATTGCGATAAGATTTAAGGTTAGTTAATTAATACCCTGGGGGGATATATTTTTAAATTTTTAGCTTCGGCTCTCTCCGAAGGCAGAAGTAGGTTGGCATCAGGCAGAATTTTGGGATTTTTCTTTCTGCTGGAGTGCTTTTGCTTTCTACCTTGAGATGGATAGCGAGGCGCCGAGTTCTGCAAGTTATACTCAGGATTGCAGTCAGTTACTGTAGAGCGTGAATCAATGCTGGGAAAATTTTTTCGCAAGCCAGAATCAGAAAATAGCGATCGCGTCCCCCCGGGTCAACACCTCGCCAACGGCTTTCCCGTGCTGACCTACGGCGATACACCCTCGGTCAGTATTGAGAGTTGGGAATTTAAAGTCTGGGGATTGGCAAAACCAAAAACCTTCACTTGGTCGGACTTCCAGGCCATGCCCCAAAGTAACTTTACTGCGGATTTTCACTGCGTCACCCGGTGGTCAAAACTCGACGTGCAGTGGACGGGAGTCAAAGTCACAGATTTTATGAACTACATAGAAGTCGATCCGAAAGCTTTGCACGTCCTGGAACACTGCTACGGCGGCTACACCACTAACATTGCTCGCGCCGACTTCCTCCGAGAAGAAAACTTTTTCGCCCACACCGTCTTCGGCGAACCCCTATCCCCAGACCACGGCGGCCCGATGCGGCTGGTAGTTCCGCACCTGTACGCTTGGAAAAGCGCTAAATGGATTAACGGCCTGGAGTTTACAGAAACCGAAGAACTCGGTTTTTGGGAACGCAACGGCTACCACCGGCGGGGCGAACCTTGGGCCGAGGAACGCTACAGCGGTCTGTTTTGATGCGGTCGATCGGGATGAGGACTTGCCCTGAGATTCTATATATATACAGTATTTGTTGAGTGGCAATCCGCTCTTTTACCCCTTCAATCTGCGGAAATCGCATCTCGATCGAATCTTTGGGATCTATCACTGCCGGGGTTCCCTCTAATTTCAGCAAAATACGTAAACCCAACGATCGTAGTTTGTACGTAATTTACCCGATAAATAAACTACATTAACTCCCATACGCAAGTCCCAAAAAACAAACATTCCCCGTTTTTGGTCAATATAAAACTGCTTTAACTGTCTGTTGGCGCGGGTGTTACAGTGTTTATACGTAAGTATTTGATTTTCAGAATTGAGACTTGGAATCAAATAAAAAATTAGCCTAAACCAGACTCAAATCAGTTTTGTCGCTCCGCGCTCCCATGCCTGCTACTGCAAGGTTTAAAGCCATAATTTTTATAATTATTGGGTGTGTATTGTGAGGGAGCGATCGCCCCAGAGCCTATTCGTTAGACAGCATTTGTGAAGGATATGTAAAGGCTTGATAAAGAATATGTCAAAATTCACAGAAAGTGCCAAAAATACAAACAAAGTATCTGATAATGAAACTATTAACATCCTCGCACAAAAGGAAACAGGTTATGAATACCAAACTCTTATCCGCCCTAACAGCTACCGCAGCCGCCACAGCTATGTTGGGCGCCGCAGCTCCAGCTCATGCCTTCTCCTTTGGTAACAGCGGTATCACCTTCCAGCAAGATACAAGTGTCACCTTTAACTTCAAAGAATCTCACGGTTCGTACATTTCCTCTTTGGGAATCTACCAAGTACAGGACTCGGTGGCATCTCTAGTGAGCACGCTGTTTTCGGAAACTAAATCCTCAGACAACGGCGGCGAGAACGAATGGAAAGGATCTCTAGGCAATACAGTCTTGGGTGGAGCGACAACATTCACATTCCTGGCAAATCAAATTTACACTTTGGGACTCGACAGCGGCTGGGGCGGCACTGTCTACTCGACCTCAGCCTTGAACGCCGGCGCCCAGCTAGCCGTGTTGGGCGGATCGTCGTTGTGGAACGCACTCGGCAAAGAAACTACGAACACCTTCCAAGCTGCCGGACAATTCACAGACGCAGCAGCTTCTCTGTTTAACGGAGGCGCAGTAATCTCCTTCGACGATGGCGGTAACGGCGGCGACGCCGACTTCCAAGACTTCACCGTGACGGCAGAAGCAGTTCCCGAACCGATGACGATGACTGGTTTGGCTCTCGGTTTGGGCGGCTTGGTGGCAGCGCGCCGCCGCCGCGCTAGCAAGACGGCTTCATAATTTTTTTCAACCGGAACGGTCTGCTCAATGACGTTTGAGAAAAAAGAATACGATTTGCAGGCGCGCTGATGGGAAGTCGGCTCGCCTTTTGCTTGATTTCAACCAAAGGACACCTTGATACAGCATATTCCATGTATGTGCGGTACACACAATAAGAGTCGTAAGTAAGGTGCGTCGCCACCCGTCTGGCGAGCAAGTTCCATTGAACCTGCGACAGCGACGCACCCTACATAACACGTACCGCACAATATAGCTGCTACTGTACTTGATGAACCTGGAATATGCTGTATTATGCGTCGCTAGGTGAAGTTGACGCAGAGTTGTTCGAGGAGTGCAAGTAGTACAAATTCACCGGTACGGGTTGAGGAATTTTAACCCACTTTCGGCACCCTCCACTGTCACAATCGGTTTTTACGTAATTTTGAAAACCACCTCGATCGTTTTTTATACAAATAATGGAAAAATTAGACTTGCGATCGCAAGTCCAATTTCCCCAAACTCCCAAAATTCGCAGTCTGACACTTGCCTGGTGCGGAATGTGAGGACTGAAAATCAGAACTTACGCGCCGAACATACAGCGCGATCGGAACAGCCAGCGACTGTAGATACAGCATATTCCATTTATGTGCGGTACACACAATCTTGAGATCGCCCGTGTAAGGTGCGTCGCCCTCAAAAATCTGTAAGTTTTATCAAATATGAAGCAGCGACGCACCCTACTGATTAACACCACATAATATAGCTGCTACTGTACTTCATGAACCACCGAATATGCTGTATCACTCAATCGAGTTCCCGGACTAAAAAAGCCCATTCATCTGCCAATTCTTCAATGATTTTCGCAGTGGGTTTGCCGGCACCGTGTCCCGCTTTGGTTTCAATCCGAATTAACACCGGTTTTTCTCCGGCGTGCATTTCTTGCAAAGCGGAAGCAAACTTGAAACTGTGGGCTGGAACTACTCGATCGTCGCGATCGGCAGTTGTAATCATTGTCGCGGGATAAGCCGTTCCCGGTTTGAGGTTGTGCAGGGGAGAATAGCCGTGAATTGTGGAAAATTCTTCGGAATTTTCCGGCGAACCGTATTCAGAAGTCCAGGCCCAACCAATGGTAAACTTGTGGAAGCGCAACATATCCATAACGCCGACTGCCGGCAGTGCTGCACCGAACAATTCCGGCCGCTGAGTCATGCAAGCTCCCACTAATAAACCGCCGTTGCTGCCGCCTGCGATCGCCAATTTGGCAGGTTTGGTGTACTTGTTTTCGATCAACCATTCAGCGCCAGCTATAAAGTCATCAAACACGTTTTGCTTTTTCAACTTTGTGCCTGCTTGGTGCCATGATTCGCCGTACTCGCCGCCTCCCCGCAAACAGGCGATCGCATAAACTCCGCCCATCTCCAACCACACGATCCTGCTAACCGAAAAACTCGGAGTTAGCGAGATGCCAAAACCGCCGTAGCCGTAAAGGTAGGTGGGGTTGTTGCCATCTAACTGCAAGCCTTTCTTATGCGTGATAAACATGGGTACTTGCGTACCGTCTTTGCTCGGGTAAAATACTTGTTTTGTCTCGTAATCCTCGGGATTAAAATCGACCTTTGGCTGCCGATAAATCGTACTTTCATCTGTCACCATATTGTAGTGGTAGATGATGTTAGGTGCAGTGAAACTGGTGTAAGCATAAAAAGTTTCGGTGTCGTGCCGCTTGCCGCCGAATCCTCCCGCCGAACCGATTCCGGGCAAGGCGATTTCTCGAACGAAAGATCCATCTAAGTTGAAGATTTTAATCTGAGTGTAGGCGTCTTTCAAGTAGGAAGCGACAAATTGATTGTTCAGGAGGCCTATGCCTTCGAGGGTTTCGGCTGCTTCGGGGATAATTTCTGTGAACCCCCCCTCCCTGGGCGACGGGGGGGTTTCATCACCACCGAGGCATGAGGGAGGTGGGTTGTTGGTGTCGATCGCAATTACGCGGCCCAACGGTGCATTCAAGTCTGTTTGAAACCAGAAAAGAGAACCGTCATTGTCGATGAAACTGTACTCGGCCTCGAATTCGTTAATGAGTTCTACAACGGTTGATTCCGGTGCAGTTAAATCCTTGTAAAAAATCAAGTTTTTCGTTTCCGTTCCCTGCCAAACAGACACAATTAAGTAGCGCCCGTCTTCGGTGACGCCGCCGCTAAATCCCCACTCTTTCTGGTCTAGTCGCTCGTAGATTAATACGTCTTCAGATTGGGGCGTGCCGAGTTGGTGGTAAAACAGTTTTTGGTAATAGTTAACGTCTTCGTGTTTGCTTTTTTCGTTGGGTTCGTCGTAGCGGCTGTAAAAAAAGCCTTTACCGTCGTGAGTCCAGGATGCTCCTGAGAATTTAATCCACTTTAAATGGTCTGATAAATCTTCGCCAGTTCCCACATCGCGGACTTTCCATTCCTGCCAGTCGGAACCGGAAGTTGACAAACCGTAGGCCATGTATTTGCCGTCTTCGCTGATAGCTATGCCACCCAAAGCAACAGTTCCGTCTTCTGAGAGTGTGTTGGGGTCAATTAATACTTTTGGTTCGCCGTCGAGGGATGTTAAAGTGTAGAGTACGGATTGATTTTGTAGACCGTCATTCTTGTAGTAAAAATAGCGATCGCCTTCTTTGAACGGTATGCCGTATTTCTCGTAATCCCAAAGTTGAGTCAGGCGCTGTTTGATTTTTTCCCGCGCCGGAATTTCGTTGAGGTAGGCAAAAGTGACTGCATTTTGGGCTTCCACCCAAGCTTGGGTTTCCTCTGACTCGGGATTTTCCAGCCACCTGTAGGGGTCCGATACTTTGACGCCGTGGTAGTCGTCTGTTTGGTCGATTTTGCGAGTTGTGGGGTAGCTTAAAGGTCGATCGAATTGGGCCATGATTTTTTACTACTCTCGGTAACTTTGTTCAGTTTAACTTTTATCAGGAAATTGGGTTGAAAACCCCGTCCTTTGTTTTTAGTGAGCTTCAACGGGCAAGATGCCGGTTCCACAAGAGATGATTTTTTTTGTGGAACAGGCCGGAAAGCCTGTTCATAAAAAGCTGATTGAGCATCATGCAACATCTCAGTTTCAACCGCCGAATAATATTGAATAACTAATCCAACTCTCTCCTTCCTTCCAAAGCGCGAGCCAATGTAACTTCATCAGCATATTCCAAATCTCCCCCCATCGGCAAACCAAAAGCTATGCGCGTCACTAGGGTAAAAGGTTTTAATAAGTGACCGATATAAAGAGTAGTAGTTTCGCCTTCCACGCTGGGACTAATAGCAATAATTACTTCCTTAATCTTTTGCTGGCTGACGCGCCGGACTAACGGTTGAATGTTCAATTGTTCCGGCCCAATTCCATCCATCGGCGAGATAACGCCACCAACAACGTGATATTTGCCCATGTATTCCCGCGTTTTTTCTAAAGCGATTACATCGCGGGATTCTGACACTACACAAATGGTATGACTGTCGCGGTTGGTATTTCGACAAATTTCGCAAACAGGGTCAGCAGATAAGTGAAAGCATACTTGACAGAAACCTACTTGCTGTTTGGCATCAATCAAAGATTTAGCTAGGGCTTGCACTTCTTCTTCCGGTCGCTTCAAAATATGTAAAGCTAAACGCTGGGCGGTTTTTGGGCCGACTCCGGGCAAGCGCTGCAATTGTTCGATTAAACGAGCTAAAGGTCGAGTGTACATGAAGGTTAAAAATTAAAACACGGTAATGACTAATGACTCATCATCCTCCACTAACTTTAGCTTTGTAGCCGAGTTTTTTGAGAATTTCGAGAAGTTGTTGAGATCGATCGCCCTGAAGTTCGATTTCATTTTCCTTAACCGTCCCTCCTGCACCGCATTGAGCTTTAAGCTGCTTTGCCAAAGCTGCCAAAGTTTCAGGTTTTCCCTGAAACCCGGTGATGACAGTGACAGTTTTGCCGCCGCGGCCTTTCCGAGACGCTTGCACTCTCAAATTTTGTTGAGCAGGCGGGACTTCGGCAACTCCTCTTTCGAGGGCGGCCGAATTGTCAACACTGCCAAACTCGGAGTAAACTATTCGTTTGCCGTCTGTCGTCTTGATATCAGAATCTTTGCGTTTTTGTGCTGCCATATGTTAAAATGCCTGAACTTTTTTTACGGGTATTTCTAGTTTTAGGGAATTGGGGTATGGTTGCGATCGCTCGTTTGCGATTCCATTTTCTACCTATTGTATTAACCCGTCAAGGATTGAAAGAATTATAATGAAATTTGTTCGATCGGCTCAAGTCCACAACCGATTTGGTACGATCGACACCAAGCCTCTAGCTTACCCGCGAATCTAAAAAATCTAAAATCTAAAATCTAAAATCCAATGACTGTCACCCCCCTGCGTCTCACTCCCGAAACCAGCGCCCAACGCCCCGACTCCCTCGGCAGATTCGGCAAATTCGGCGGCAAATACGTCCCCGAAACCCTGATGCCGGCTTTATTCGAGCTAGAAGCGGCTTTCCACCAATACCGAAAAGACCCGGAATTCCAACAGCAACTCCAACAATTGCTTAAAGATTATGTCGGCCGCCCCAGCCCTTTGTATTTTGCCGAACGCCTCACAGAGCATTATGCTAAAGCAGACGGTACCGGCCCCCAAATTTACCTCAAACGCGAAGATTTAAACCACACCGGAGCTCACAAAATTAACAACGCTTTAGCTCAAGCACTGCTGGCAAAACGCATGGGCAAAAAGCGGGTAATTGCTGAAACTGGTGCCGGTCAACACGGCGTTGCTACTGCCACAGTTTGCGCTCGTTTCGGTATAGAATGCGTTGTCTACATGGGCGTTCACGACATGGAAAGACAGGCTTTAAATGTGTTTAGAATGCGCTTGATGGGTGCCGAAGTGCGGCCGGTGGCGGCTGGTACGGGAACGCTGAAAGATGCGACTTCCGAAGCGATTCGCGACTGGGTGACAAATGTCGAAACAACTCATTACATTCTCGGTTCCGTAGCGGGCCCGCATCCTTACCCGATGATGGTACGCGATTTCCATGCGGTAATCGGTCAAGAAACGCGGGATCAGTGTCAGGAAAAGTGGGCTGGTTTGCCGGATATTTTATTAGCTTGCGTCGGCGGCGGTTCTAATGCAATGGGTCTTTTTCACGAGTTTGTCGGGGAAGAAACTGTGAGATTGATCGGTATTGAAGCGGCGGGCGAAGGTGTGGATACGGACAAACACGCTGCTACTTTGACTAAGGGAAGTGTGGGAGTTCTGCACGGGGCGATGAGTTATTTGCTGCAAGATAATGAAGGCCAAGTGATTGAGCCGCATTCGATTAGTGCGGGTTTGGATTATCCGGGCGTGGGGCCGGAACACAGTTATTTGAAGGATGCCGGCAGAGCTGAATATTATAGCGTAACTGATGCAGAAGCGCTGGGAGCATTTCAGCGGCTTTCGCAGTTGGAGGGGATTATTCCGGCTTTGGAAACTGCTCACGCGATCGCCTATTTGGAGATTCTGTGCCCGCAGCTAACAGGCAATCCGCGGATTGTGCTTAACTGTTCGGGACGCGGCGACAAAGACGTGAACACTGTGGCGAAGATTCTCGATATCTAGTTTAGCGGAATTGTGGGCGATCGCCCTGTAGGAATCGGTAACAATTAACTTTATTTCTCGTTTGATTTCATGTCTAAAGGTTTGATTTCGATTTGTTTGGGATTGTTGACAATCCTGCCTAATTGTGATACGTCCATTCCTGCGCGATCGCTGCCACAAACTCCCATGAATACTAATGTTGCTTCGAGTTCAATTACTGACTTAGAAAAAGCGGTTAACCAACAGATAAATCAATACCGAGCATCTAAAAAGTTGCCGCCGCTGAATATCGATCCGCGAATTACTAAGCAAGCAAGAATTCACAGCGAAAATATGGCTAGCGGTAAAGTACGTTTCAGCCACGATGGATTTGAAGGGCGGGCGAAAGCAATTACTATTCCTTATCAAAGTGTAGCTGAAAATGTTGCTTACAATATGGGCTACAGCGACCCGGTACGCAATGCTGTTGATGGTTGGATTAAAAGTGAGGGCCACCGCAAGAATATGGAGGGTCAGTTTAATTTGACTGGAATTGGGATTGCAAAAAATGCCAAAGGCGAGTATTATTTTACTCAGCTTTTTGTTCGCAGTCGGTAAGCGGAAGGAAGGCACGACACTGATTCGGACACGGATACACGGATTAATTAGCGAGTGTGACGTAGATGCTGAAGTTAGAAGGAAGAGGGAAGAGGGAAGAAGGCCGTCAACAGTCAACAGTCAACCGATTTTAGATTTTAGATTTTAGATTTTAGATTTTTAACAGTTAACAGTCAACAGTTAACAGTCAACAGTCAACAGTCAACAGTCAACAGTCAACAGTTAACAGTTAACAGTCAACAGTCAACAGTCAACAGTTAACAGTCAACAGTCAACAGTCAACAGTCAACAGTCAACAGTTACCAATAATGGAATTTGCAGATTTTCAAGTGTGCGACGGCGATATTCCCGATTCTCTTTTATCTTATTATTTGACTGCTCCGGCGATCGCCGTTGATACGGAAACAATGGGTTTGCTACCGTGGCGCGATCGCTTGTGTTTGGTGCAGTTGTGCAATCCCGAAGGTAAAGTTGCAGTGGTGCGGATTGCCAAAGGCCAGACATCAGCACCGAATTTAAAGAAGTTAATGGAAGCCGAAAATATTGAAAAAGTATTTCATTTTGCGCGCTTTGATATGGCAACAATGCGTTACAATTTAAGTATTGACATTGCACCAGTTTTCTGTACGAAAATAGCTAGTAAACTTGCTAGAACTTATACCAACCGACACGGATTGAAAGAATTAATTATAGAACTCGAAAAGGTAGAATTAAATAAAACATCTCAAAGTTCCGACTGGGGAAATGCGACTAATCTTTCTGACGATCAACTAAATTATGCTGCTAACGATGTCCGCTATTTGCTGAGCGCTAAACAAAAGTTGACTGCTATGTTGCAGCGAGAAGAACGCTGGGAAGTTGCACAGCAATGTTTTCAATGTTTGCCGGTTTTTATAACTTTGGATTTATTGCAGTACAAGGATGTTTTCGAGCACGGATAATATGGTGTCCGGTTGATTCATTCTTGTATATGTCTGTAGGAGCGGGTTTTACAGATAATAACTTCCTAAAACCCAAAATCTCCTAAACCCGCCCCCACGCAGGGCGGCAAATCGCAATCTACCTCTTTCAATATACAAGGGGCGGGTTTCATGGAAGCTTGGCTTCGCAGAGCAAGAGTGACATCGGTTCCCCGCCTCTTCTTGGGAACCAGTTAATACCAATTCTCCAAAATCTTGCAACAGTTATGAGTTTTTGGTTTGTTTACGCTCACCCGCTCGTGTAAGGTGCGTCGCTGTGAGATTGTCGCTTTTTTTGAGAATTAGTGTGGGGCGACGCACCCTACAGCTACTGTTGCATGACTTTTAAAAATTGGTATAATCTAGAATCTAAAATCTAAAATCTAAAATCGATCGGCTATTACTAATCGGGATTTTTTTCGTGCAGCAAAGCTTCAATTTGGTCGTCAACATTTCTAATCACCTGTTCCAAAGCGGGCAACCCCTCTAAAGGCACAGGAGAAAGCCGAGTTCGATCGCGAATTTGATTAACTTTGCGCTGCAATTCTTCGGCCAGCCGCAGCGCATCCCGACTCAAAGTAGACAACTGCTGCTGTTGGTAAAACCTCAAAGCTGCCCCCCGCAACACTTGCAGCGTGGCTTCTTCCTTGCCGCCGACCGCCATTACCCGCAAGCGCAACAGCAAATGAGTGTTTTGATATATGCGTTCAACTTCGACTTGTTTGGGCTGTTCCACCGGGCAAACAGGCATATCTGTCAGCCGCTTCAACTCGTCGATGACCTCTTGGAACAGGACGAGATCGATACCTTCGATCATCGATTTCAAAACGCCGTCTTGACTCCAAAGAATGCGACCTTGGGACTGGTGCCGCTCAAAAAACAAGCGGCCTATACCCTCTAGCAGCACTCTACCGAGCAATTCTTGCAGCAGTTGGGGCGCGGGCAAAGTTGCCAAAACTTGGACAGGGCTTGACAAGTGCAAGGCCTTGACATCCAACACGGACAGTTCGGCAGTTGTCGGGGAAACCTCAGCGCCAGGAGGTTTAATTGCAGCAGTGACCCTTTTAAACCGATCGCTCGCGGGCATCGAGGGTTCGTACCCAGACAGCAGCGTTTCTGCTTTGGGGCCTGAAGTTGCTGGTGCGGGATTTTTGGGTGTTGGGGCTGCTGCGGTTACTGTCTGGCTGGGTGTTCGGAGCTGGCTCCCGTGGAGCAAGTAAGCTGAGAGCATCGAGCGCTGAGTTTCCGAGGCAATTGGCTCGGTTGTGACTGAGCAATTCATGTAAGCTAAAATCCGCTGCACGTAGTCCAAGGCGGAGTCATCTTGGGCATCGACTACGCCCAATTTAAACCGATTACCTTCTAGAGATAAAGGCAAAACTTGATAGTAAAGGCAAGCTTCAAAGGGGACAACTGTGTCGATTAGTTGAAAGATTCGATCGGAGTCCATTGTAGCTGCTGAGTCTGTTGAAGGTGTATGTACCATTAGCTGCTTTGTAGTTGGAAGCGCGATCGAGCGCGACGCACCAACCTGATGCGAAAAAATTTAACGCTGCAACTTCCCTGACGGAGGAATTGGTCTAACAACCGGAAGCTTTTATTAAATAAAATTCTTTAGTCCCAGAAATTTCTCCCTTCTGTTTTGCAGCCTCAAATTCTACCAAAAAATTGACAACTAGATGATGACTAGCGCAGTCTAGACCAACTATCACCGATCGCGCGAGATTGATTCCCGTGCATGGCAACGACAGAATTATGTCTTTAATGCACAAGTATTACAAATGCACCCCAATCTATGATTTACGGGCAACCGTTTAATTTAGGATTGGTTAAAAAATCCTGAAAAGTCGATCGCGCTGCTAGTATCTTATCCTACGCAGCAGCGATCGCCATTAATTGCCTTGCCGTTAACCTTCGAGGGGCGAGAGCGAATTGCGGAGGGATTGAGCTGCTAAATAGAGTTTGCTCCACTCGCCGATGACTTGATTGGTTTTCAGCTTTAATTCAGATGCGATCGTCTCTACACTTTTCCCTGCTTTGAGCGATTCTACCAACTGCCGCTGAACCGGCGTGAGGTTTTGTAAATATTGCTGCCACTGAGCGGGAGTCAAGCCCAAACTGTGTTCTTTGAGCGAAGTTTCCAGCCAGTTGGCGACTAATTCCGGTGCTTGTTTGACAGCAAAAACGCGAATCGCGTGGTAACTAACTTTTTCTCGCAAGCGGTAAATTTGCTTCACCGGAACGTTCAAATCCTCGGCAATTGCCTCTTGGGAACGGCCTTGCAGGTAAAGCCGCAGCCACTGGGAAGCCAGCGGATCGACTTCAGCGGCCAAGTAATTCTCAAATTCTTGTTGGACAATCTGCCGCTGAGTTTGCTGCTCTTCCCAAGCTTGATTTTCTCGATACTCAGACATCGCCTGTTCGTCTAGCAGGCTGAGCGGTTCGTCTGTATCGTCGGGTAGAACCTGTTCCGACACCAGCCGCACCCAGTCTCCCGCAGGCACTTGCGTCAACCCGCCCCGCTGGGAACGCCGCAGGTAGTTGACAAAGCGGTACACTAGCAGCGGCTGGTTGCGGATCGGCCGCAAGCAGTATTCTTCTGTGCTTGCTAGCAGCAAAGAATTTCGCAGGCGTCTGTCTGAGGTGCATTCGGCAATCCAGGCGACTTGCTGCTGGAGGTAGCGATCGGAATTGAGCATTTCCTGAATCACTTCTTGGAGTACCTCCACCGCACTCCGCTGTCTGTCGCGACTCAGGGAAACCCACGCTTGGATTTTTTGCCGCAGCATCACCAAACCGCCGAGCCGCCCGATCAAGTTGCGGTAAGCTTTTTCTGGCGGTACTCCCAGATACCGAGAAATCAAAATTCGATATAAAAAGTCGATCGCCCCAGAGGCGACAGACAATTGAGTTGGGCTAAGAGTGTCAAATCTTTCGGGCTTGTCTCCCAACAGCCAGCGGACAACACTCTCGCGGGTGCTAGAATTTTCGTCCGGGCAATCTTGTTCAAGTCGAGACTTCCAATCTTGTGCCAGTCTTTGGGCCAAGGTCATGAGCTGTTGAGCTATTTGTCTTTCACCCCCGATTTTACGTGGTATCCTGGATTTTTGAGTATTTTTCAGATATACGATCCTCTTCGAGGGCTTTCCTTCGGATCGCGAAAGCTAACGCCAACGCGCGATCGGATAAATTACCTTAAATTACCCTAAACAAAATTCCATTACGGTGCGATATGCCTAACTTTTTATTAGAACTCGGTACGGAAGAATTGCCCGCATCTTTTGTCACAGGCAGCGCCCAGCAGTGGCAGCGACTTGTACCTGCAACTCTGGCAGAAGAATCCTTGACAAATGACTCAATTAATGTATACGCTACTCCGAGGCGTTTGGCAGTTCTCGTGAAAGGACTGCCAGTTAAGCAATTAGACAGAGAAGAAGAGGTAAAAGGGCCGCCCGCAAGTTCGGCTTTTAAAGATGGCAAACCGACGAAAGCAGCCGAAGGTTTTGCGAAAAAGCAGGGCGTAGAAATTGATGCTTTAGAAGTTCGCGCTACCGATAAAGGCGATTTTGTGTTTGTGCTGAAAAAGATTCCGGGGCGGATGAGTGCGGATATTTTGGCTGAACTTGTACCGCAGTGGATTAATAAGTTAGAAGGCAAAAGATTCATGCGGTGGGCTGACGGAGATTTGAAGTTTCCGCGCCCAATTCGATCGATCGCGGCACTGTTTGATGATACTGTACTGCCAATTACATTGGTGAGCGGTTCGGATACGGTCAAGAGCGATCGAATTTCCCAAGGACACCGGGTGTTATACACCCCCCCTACACCCCCCCTTGGCAAGGGGGGGACGGGGGGGGTCTCGATTCCGCAAGCCGAGGATTATGTCGAGTGTCTGCGGGCTGCTTGCGTGGAGGTCGATCGAACCCAGCGCAAAAATCAAATTAAAGCACAAGTAGAAGCCGCAGCAACAAAACAAGGCGGTTACGCCGACATTACCGAAGATTTGTTAGAAGAAGTCACCGACTTAGTAGAATGGCCTAACGCAGTTGTCGGCAAATTTGACGAGGATTTTTTGATATTGCCGCCGGAAGTAATCACCACAATTATTGTCACCAATCAGCGGTATTTTCCCATTCTCAAAAGTCCCGATTATCCCGAACTGCTGCCCTATTTCATTACCATTTCCAACGGCGATCCTGCTAAAGCGGCGATTATAGCCGCCGGTAACGAGCGAGTCGTGCGGGCGAGATTGGCAGACGGTCAGTTTTTCTACAAAGCAGACTTGGTAAAGCCTCTAGAGGATTATTTGCCCAAGTTGGCAACAGTTACTTTCCAGGAAGATTTAGGGACTGTGCGCGCAAAGGTCGATCGGCTGTGCAAGATTGCCAGTTTAATTGTAAATCAACTGCAAATCACAGACGAAGAACAAGCTTACATAGCAAGAGCAGCCTTACTTTGTAAAGCCGACCTCGTAACCCAAATGGTTTACGAACTTCCCGAAATGCAAGGAATCATGGGGCAGAAATACGCCTTAGCAAGCGGCGAACCGGAAGCAGTAGCCACAGCAATTTTTGAACATTATTTGCCCAAAGGTGCGGGCGACAATTTGCCGCAAACTCTGACAGGTCAAATTGTCGGAATAGCCGATAAATTAGATACATTAGTCAGCATCTTCGGCTTGGGAATGTTGCCGACAGGTTCATCCGATCCTTTTGCCCTGCGCCGCGCCGCTAATGCAATCACTAACATTATTTGGGCGGCTCAGTTGCCCATCAATTTACACCAGTTGCTCGCAGAAGTTGTTGCCGAATTTACCGCAGCGCGCCCGGAAACATCGGCGGAATTGCTATCGCAGTTATACGAGTTTTTTCTGCAAAGGATTCGGACTTTGTTGCAAGAAGAAAAGAATGTAGATTATGATTTGGTGAATGCAGTTTTGGGAGAAAATGACCCAGAATATACGGAACGAGCATTAAGAGATTTGTTAGACGCACTGGAAAGAGCGCTTTTTCTGCAACAAATCCGCAATGACAATACATTGGATCTGATTTACGAAACAGTCAACCGTTCAACTCGTTTGGCGGCTCAAGGTGATTTGGATAAAGTTGAATTGGAACCGAAAAATGCGGTGAAACCGGAGTTATTTCAAAAGTCGTCCGAACAAGCTTTCTATGATGCAGTCGTGCAGTTAGTGCCGCAAACTCTGCTATCCAAACAAACTCGGAATTACCAGCAGTTGGTAGATAGTTTGACTGAGATTGCTCCGACTGTCAGCAACTTTTTCGACGGCCCAGAAAGCGTTTTGGTGATGGATTCTGACCCGGAAATTAAGCAAAATCGGTTGAATTTACTGGGGTTGTTGCGGAATCACGCGCGGGTGTTAGCTGACTTTGGGGCGATCGTCAATCGATTTTAGATTTTGGATTTTAGATTTTAGAATTTAACTGGTTTCCAGGCTCTGCCTGGGAACCCATATCCAGAGGCTCTGCCTCGCTCTTGAAAAGGGAAGATATGAACAATGAATGAGAAACAACAGATTCGTAAATGGGCGCAAATGTCAAACGCCAGTTTCTGGCTAGCGCCACTCGTTGTTACCATATACTATCTAGTATATAAAGAAAACCCTCCGATCGAGGAGATATATTTATTTGTAATGGTGGCGCTTACTGCGGCCGGATTATCATATCAGCTTCGCTGTTTATCCAGAGAGATTGTCCGGTTAGAAGAAAAAATTGAACAACTTGAAAGATGCACTCCTTGAAAAACTCAAAAAAAGGTCGCTCGAAATCACAAAAGAGGACACGGCAGTGCCGTTTCCCTACGAATTAGGACACGGCAGTGCCGTTTCCCTACAAATAAATATCGCGTGCGATCGCCCTATTCCAAATTAAGCACAATGGCCAATAGCCAAAAACCAATGCAAGGTTAAGATATAAACTTATAAAACCAGGGAAGTTCGCTCCATCACACACACAGCTTATGCCGATCGCTCATATCATTGGACTAGGAAAATCAGGAATTGCCGCCGCCAGACTGCTCAAACGCGAAGGATGGGAAGTAACGCTGAGCGATCGCTCATCTTCCCCAAACTTGCTCAAACAGCAACAGGAATTCGCTAACGAAGGAATTCATGTTGAGCTAGGTCAATCTTTTGAACCAGTCGAATCTATAGAATTAATAGTAGTAAGTCCGGGCGTTCCGTGGGACAGTCCAGCATTAGTGCGCGCCAGAGAGTTAGGCATTGAAACAATCGGAGAAATGGCTCTCGCATGGCGTTACCTCAAATCTCCTTGGGTGGGAATTACCGGCACTAACGGCAAAACTACTACTACTGCTTTAATTGCTGCTATTTTTGCAGAGGCCGGGCTTTACGCTCCCGCTTGCGGCAATATTGGCTATGCTGCGTGCGAATTAGCTTTAGCCGAAAAACCGCCGGATTGGGTAATCGCAGAAATTAGCAGCTATCAGATAGAATCCTCGCCGTTTGTAGCGCCGCGCATCGGAGTTTTGACGACTTTGACGCCGGATCACCTCAGCCGCCACAAAACTTTGGAAAATTACTACAACATTAAAGCGCATTTGCTGAAAAAGTCGGAATTGCAAGTAATCAACGGCGACGATCCTTGTTTGCGGCAACAAGGAGTTGACATTTGGCCGGATGCGTGTTGGACGAGTGTCAAAGGTGAAAAAGAACTGTTGGGAAATACAGATTTTGGAGCCTATATTCAAGATGGTTGGGTAATAGCTCAAAGCGAGAAAATTTTGCCTGCTGATTCTTTGCGGATGGTGGGAGAACACAATTTGCAGAATTTGTTAATGGCGGTGGCGGCGGCTAATTTGGCGGGGATAGATAAAAGTGCGATCGCCCGGGCGATCGCTAAATTCCCCGGAGTTTCGCACCGCCTCGAACACATCTGCACTTGGGAAGGCATAGATTTCATCAACGACAGCAAAGCTACTAATTACGACGCCGCCCAAGTCGGGTTGGCTTCTGTTAGCGCACCGGCGATTTTAATTGCGGGCGGCGACGCCAAAGAAGGGGACGATCGCGCGTGGATTGATACAATCAAGGCGAAAGCTGCTGCTGTGCTGTTAATTGGAGATGCAGCGAGTCTTTTTGGCGATCGGCTCAAACAAGCCAATTACAACGCTTGGGAAATAGTCGAAACAATGGAACGAGCAATCCCGAGAGCCGCAGAATTAGGCAGACAAAATCATGCTAAAGTAGTGCTGCTTTCGCCAGCTTGTGCTAGCTTCGATCAATACCAAAACTTCGAGCAGCGGGGCGATCATTTCCGTCAATTATGCCTCGAATCGCTTGCTAAAGAGTACAGCTAGATATAGATCGCAAGCGATATTTGTAGGGACACGGCAATGCCGTGTCCCTACAGATATCTGCGACTTTGTAGATGCGTAAGTCTTCAAACTGTCTTCCAAATATCCTTAATTCTAGCCTGCTCTTCCCATTCTAGCTCACCAAAAACTATCATTATTTCCTCATGAGTATAATCAATAATGATTGCCGCCAAATGAGCAGCGGTTTCCGCTTCCAGCATGACTGTTTTTAACTTTGCCATTGCCTCTTTATCCATTAGCACTAAACTTTGAATATTGACCTCACTTTTATTTTAATTGTGTCTGCAAATGTCTTTTAATTTGGTCTGAAAATCAGCAATCTGAGCAGCACTTATTGTATCAAAATTGCGCGAAGATATTTTTAATTCTTGCCTGCAAAGCTGAGAGCGCAATTTTTCATCAATCTCCAGAATCTCACCTTCAGAAGCGACATTTTTTTGCAACAAAGTTGCGATTTCTCTTTCCAGTTGGCGATTTCCTTGCTGAAAGAAATCTTGAGAGTTAGAACGAAACAAACCGCTATTGACTTGCTGAATTTGGCTGGGTGTGAGCGATTGAGCCGAGACAGCAGCCGGAAATACAAAAGATGCTGTCAGCCACCAGCTAGGAATTATCTGTTTGAGAATGCTGTTCATCACTGTCGGGAGGAGTTTTTGCCTCAGTTGGTTTCTCGTCTTCTGACTCGCTTGCTAATTCATCTTCTCGTTCAAGTTTTTCTTGCCACTCGACAAGCTGCTGAAAAAGTTTCGGGTTAATTTCAAATACGGGTTTGTTGGTTTCTGACATATTCACTCCTAACATTTATTACATTTAACTGGTTCCCAGGCTCTGCCAGGGAACCGCTGTCGAGAGGCTCAGCCTCGATTTTTCAGCAGGAAAATTGGAGGCTGAGCCTCGGGATCTGCGTTATCAGGCAGAGCCTGGAAACGAGTAGAGAAACAATTATGTCGATCGGAAGCTACGCTCAAACCTTCAGCAGCGACATAATTATGCCAGTTAAGGAACCACCAAGCAAAGCTAAAATAGCTAAGGAACTAATGCCAAATCCAGCAGCTCTTTTTTCGGCAGCTTGATAGTAACCCCAAGCAAACAAAATGCGTCCAATTATCCAAACTGCGCCGATACCTGCGCCCCAAATTGGGCTGATAAATTGCGAGAACAGCCACAGCGAGGGCAAAAATAGAATCATTTGCTCTAAGGTATTTTGCTGAACTCGCACCACTCGCTCAAAGTCCGGGTTTCCTGTCATCTGCGGGGGAGAAACTTTGTGTTTGAATCTAGCTCTGCTGACGTTGATGGTAACAACGAAATAGAGAATTAATGCTGAAACAGTAATTAGACTAGGCCAAAGTGTCGCGTTTGCTTCTGCGAGCATGATTCGGTATTATTGAGGTGGAGTAGATATCTTGATTATAAATCAATTATTGCCGATCGCGTTATTCATCGCGATCTTGTCATTCAAGGCAGGGGATTTGATTCAACTGCTGGGTATTAGTGGCGCGGCAATTGCTTTAGAGTTCCGGGACATCCTCGAAAACTTGCTGGGATTTTGATTCTTTTGACTTCACCTGCACAGGGATACAAGCCCCCGACTCTTGTCGTGAGCAGCTCCAAATTTTAGACCGTAGTTCAAGCTCCTAGATTCATCTGTAGAGTAAATCTAAAATCTAGAATCTAGAATCTAAAATCTAAAATTTGTGGAGTAAATCTAAAATCTAAAATCTAAAATCTAAAATCGACTGACCGCACCTGCATAGAGATACAAGCCCCCGACTTAAGGAGATTATTTTGCTCAACAATATTCGAGACCGTCTTAAATATTTCACCAGGAGCAGGATTGCTCCAGAGCATTTAAAGCAAATACGAGTTGACTTGTTGGAAGAATCAATCCTAGATATTAACTATCTTGTCTTAATTCTCGGCTCCTGTATAATTGCCACCTTTGGACTGCTTGCCAATAGTGCAGCCGTCATTATCGGTGCTATGATCGTTGCGCCTCTGATGTTGCCAATCCGAGGGTTAGCATTTGGAGCGGTAGAAGGTAACGTTCTCATCTTCCGCAAAGGTTTAGTTGCATTAGCAGTCGGGACGGTGCTAGCAATTTTTCTAGCTTGTTTTTTGGGCGCTTTGGTACAAATTCCCGACTTTGGGAGCGAAGTTCTAGCTCGTTCTAAACCTACATTACTAGACTTAGGAATTGCGATCGCCGCTGGGGGAATCAGCGGCTATGCGAAAGTTCAGCCCAAAGTTTCTGCTACTCTGGCGGGAACTGCGATCGCGGTGGCTCTGATGCCGCCAATTTGTGTTGTAGGTTTAGGCTTGTCTCAAGCTAATTGGTCGCTCAGTTTGGGAGCCAGCCTCCTGTATCTTACTAATTTGCTGGGGATTACTCTCTCCTGTATGCTAACCTTTTTGATGGCCGGCTACACCCCCCTGCATCGCGCCCGTAAAGCCCTCTTTTGGGCGCTAGCATTGACGGCTATACTTGTAATTCCTCTGGGCGTGAGTTTTGCGGAATTGATCGAGCAAGCGCAACTCGAAGCCAGTCTGAAGCGGGCGTTGCTTAACCGAACTATTACTTTTCAACGGGTGGAACTGATTGCAACTGATACTAACTGGTTGGCGAAACCGCCGGAAGTTCGTCTGAGTGTTCGCAGCAGCGAAGCTTTGACAGCTAAACAGGTGCAGCTTTTAGAAGAATTTGTCGAAAAAGAAATGGGTCAAAAATTTACCCTGATTTTTCAAGTCAGCCAAGTTGAAGAAGTGCGGCGCTCAACCCTGAATAAGTCCCGATCGAAACCGAAATTTTAACTATTTTATCCCTAATTGTATGAGCCCAGAAACTCTAATTCACGAAGCGACTATCGAGGGCAATCTGAAGAAATTTCTTTTAGTGCTATTAGTTTCCTTAAGTGTGGCGATACTGCCGCAACTATGGGGCTGGTTGCGCCAAATTCCCTACACGCTGCTTTTAGTAATTGTCGGGTTGGGTTTGGCTTTTATAGATGTGCGATTGGTGTCGCTCTCGCCCGAACTGATTCTGTTGATTTTTTTGCCGCCTCTTTTGTTTGAAGCTGCTTGGAATCTGGAATGGTCTAAACTCAAGCGGGATTTAGTGCCGATCGCTCTTTATGCGGTTTTGGGTGTGGTTATTTCCGTTGCTGGCGTGGCTTTTGCTCTCAACCAAATAGCTGGAGTTTCTTTAGGAATCGCCCTTTTGGTAGGAGCTAGTATATCTGCTACAGATCCTGTTTCAGTTATTGCATTGTTCCGGGAACTGGGAGTTGAAAAACGCCTAGCTTTGCTGGTGGAGGGAGAGAGTTTATTTAATGATGGCATTGCTGTTGTTGCCTTTAGTTTTTTGGTGGGATTCTCTTTAGGGACGGATGAAGTTGGCATCCCATTTCTGGTGGGGCGTTTCTTAGCTTTTGTGGGAATTGGGATTGCTGTCGGGAGTGCGATCGGTTTTGGTATCTCCTATCTCACCCAACGGTTTGATTTACCTTTGGTGGAGCAATCGTTAACCTTAGTTTCAGCCTACGGCACTTATATAATTGTTGAGGAGTTGGGTGGTTCTGGGGTGATTGGTGTGGTGGTGATGGGCTTGATATTTGGAAATTTCGGCTCTCGTATCGGTATGCAACCCAGTACCAGACTGGCGGTAACACAATTTTGGGATTTTGTGGCGTTTTTTGTAAATTCGATCGTGTTCCTGCTGATTGGCGATCGAATTAGTTTTGCTGGTTTGGGAGCTAATTTAGGAGTCATTGGCATAACTGTGGCGGCGATGTTTGTGACACGAGCGATCGCTATTTTTGGTTTAGGATGGTTGAGCAATAGGTTGGCAAAATCAGAAATTTCATTAGCCGATAGAACTGTGATTTGGTGGGGAGGATTGCGGGGTTCTGTCTCGATTGCTTTAGCTTTGAGCGTGCCGGAGGTTTTCCCCGATCGACCAAAAATTATTGCGATCGTGTTTGGCATAGTTTTATTTACGCTGCTAGTACAAGGTTTAACCACCAAGGCGCTGCTGGAAAAATTGGGGTTGTTGAGCAACCAGGAGTTGCGTCAGAAGTATCTGGAGGCGATCGCCCAACGTGTTGCTCTCAATCGGGTTCTCAAGCATCTATTTGAAGTATCGGGCGATCGTAAAATCGAGCCTGAGTTTTCCAATCATCTCGTGAGTCAGCTTCAAGAAAAATTAAACTTGCTGCAAGCAGAAATCAACCAAATGTACGATCGCTCTCCTGAACTGCGGCAGATGACGATCGACAAACTCGAAGGGGATTTGCAGGCAATAGAAGCTGATACTTATGCTGAATTTGTGCGATCGGGTCAATTGAATGATCTGCCTGCTTCTGTGTTGCCAGAATTTTTAAAAGCTTGAAATAACTCAAGTCATGACTGCAAAACAGTTTGACACGATCGCCAAGGTTCAGTGCAGCAATTCCTCTAATTTTTGCTGGTTCCACAAATACTGATAAAGCCCTGTTTGCCCTACCAATTCTGCGTGAGTTCCGCTCTGAACTATTTCTCCCTTCTCCATCACAAAAATGCGATCGGCACTAGCCGCCGCCGACATTTGGTGCGAGATAAAAATCACCGTTTTGCGATCGGTTCCCGTTGCCAAATTATTCAAAATATCCGTAGCAGTTTGATTGTCAACGCTGGAAAGAGCGTCATCTAAAATCAGCACTGGAGCATCAACTAACAAAGCGCGAGCAAGTGCTGTCCGCTGCCGCTGTCCGCCAGATAAAGTAATTCCGCGCTCGCCGACAACAGTTTTGTACTGCTGCGGAAAGTTGAGGATTTCTGGGTGAATTTGGGCTTGTTTTGCCGCTGCTTCAATCTCCCGCTGTTCCGCTAAAGGATTCCCGTAGCGGATGTTATTTTTGATGCTAGTGCCGAAAAGAAAGCTTTCTTGGGGAACGTAGGCGATCGCCCCGCGCAATTCCTTCAATTGTACTTGAGTAATATCTAATCCGTCTACAAATAATTCACCTGCATCAATGTCCAGCAGTCGCGGTAGCGCATTAGCTAAAGTTGATTTTCCCGAGCCGATCGCCCCAACAATTGCGACAGTTTCTCCCGGTTTTATGGTAAAATTAACATCTTTAAGTGCGGGTGTCTTAGCGCCCGGATAAGTAAAATTTAGATGGCGAGCCGCAATTTCGCCTTTGACTGGAGTTGGCAGTTCAACTGCACCGGCAGCATCTTTAATTTGCGGTTCCACAGTCAGAATTGATTCGATGCGATCGACACTCACTTCTCCCCGCTGGTAAGCAGTAATTGTGAAACCCAACAGCGCCGTCGGAAACACCAAACGCTCGACATAAATCAGCAACGCCACAAAATCGCCAATACTAATTTCGCCCTTAGCAATTGCCCCGCCCCCGGCCGAAAGCAGCACCAACAAACTGAGGCTTGCCAAACCGCCCAGCAGGGGAAAAATAAAGTTTCTAGTTTTTGCTAATTCCAAGTTGGCTGATAGCAACTGTGCGTTGCAATCGCGAAAAGCTCGCCGTTCGTTTTCTTCTTGAGCGTAGATTTTAATTACAGAAATCCCGCTCATATCCTCCTGAATCAAATCGCTCATCGCTGACAGTTCTTCTTGCACGGCTAACTGTTGGATGCGAAGTTTGTCGCTAAATAACTGCACCAAAACTAGCATGAAAGGATAAACTGCGATCGCCAACAGCGTCAGCCGTAAATTAATGCCCAGCATCACCGGCAAACTCAAAGCATAGGCAAATGCCGTATTCGCCAAACTCAGCACCGCAAATCCCACCAAGCGGCGAATATTGTCCAAATCGGAAGTAGCGCGGTTAATTAAATCTCCTACCGTATTGGCTGCAAAATAAGACGGTTCTAATGTTAATAAATGATTAAATATTTGCTGTTTGAGGTCAAATTCAACTTGACGCCCCACGCCAAACAGCAAAATCCGCGACACCATCCGAATTACCCACATAATTGAGGCGAGGATCAGAATTAGTGCGACGTAGTTGAAAACTTGGTCAAATTTAGTCGCAATTTGGAGAGTGTCAACTGAATTCCGAATCAGCAGGGGAATATAAACGCCCACAGCATTGACAATTAACAGCGAAAAAATGCCCCAGAATGTGGGTTTCCAGTGCGGGCGCATATAAGAGCCGAGTTTTTGCAGTCGAGAATAACGAGCCATAGGAAGAAGGAAGAAGGAAGAAGGAAGAAGGAAGAAGGAAGAAGGAAGAAGGAAGAAGGAAGAAGGAAGGAGGAAGAAGGAAGAAGGAAGAAGGAAGAAGGAAGAAGGAAGAAGGAAGAAGGAAGAAGGAAGAAGGAAGAAGGAAGGAGGTTCGGCAGCGGATTTTGTAACGGATTTAACGGATGGATACTGAAGGAAGAAGGAGTCTTCCTCAAGGTTTTCAGCAATTAAGAACGTCCTAATAGTCTTGGCGGTTGCTATAGAAGGTAGAAGTTTGAAAAAAGAATAGAAGCTCTATCGAAAGGTAGATGACCGAAAACACAAGTTAAGAAATTTTAAATAAAAATTCTGCTTGGGGATGACGCGCCATAAAAGTTGGGTTTGGGGCCGAGCCAAAATTCGATCGACGAGATGTCACAAACCACATTATATCTGCGGGGACAGGATATCTGTGAGGACACGATATCTGCGGGGACAGGATATCTGTGAGGACACGGCAGTGCCGTGTCCCTACCCATTCGGAACGATCGCCCAAATCTCCAATCCGCCCCCGCAACCCCCCGCACCGCTGGGGCGCGCTACAATCTAAAATCGATCGGCTTAGCACTCAGACTCAGAGAGTGCTAAATTTGCTAATGTAAGCGATAGGAGACAAACATGACCAAAATAGTTGCATTTAGCGACAAATCTCGGCGGGCACTAGAACGCGGCGTCAATCAACTCGCCGATGCTGTCCGCATCACCTTGGGCCCCAAAGGCCGGAACGTCCTTTTAGAAAAAAAATACGGCGCTCCCCAAATCGTTAACGACGGTATCACCGTTGCTAGGGAAATCGAACTCGAAGACCCCCTGGAAAATGCCGGCGCTCGCTTAATTCAAGAAGTCGCCTCCAAAACTAAAGATATCGCAGGCGACGGCACTACAACCGCAACGGTTATAGCTCAATCCCTGATCCGCGAAGGTTTGAAGAATGTCGCTGCTGGCGCGAATCCAGTCGCGCTGCGCCGGGGTATTGAAAAAACGATCGCCCACTTGGTGCTGGAAATCGAGAAATTGGCGAAACCCGTCGAAGGGGCTGCAATTGCTCAGGTCGCCACTGTCTCCGCCGGTAACGACGAAGAAGTCGGCGCCATGATTGCTCAAGCAATGGAAAAAGTCACGAAAGACGGCGTAATTACTGTTGAAGAGTCGAAATCTCTGACCACAGAATTGGAAGTTGTCGAAGGGATGCAGTACGATCGCGGATATCTTTCTCCGTATTTCGTCACTAACACCGATCGCATGGAAGTTGAGTACGAAAACGCTCGCATCCTGATTACCGACAAAAAAATTAGCTCGATTCAAGAACTAATTCCAGTTCTCGAAAAAATCGCCCGCACCGGTCAACCGCTGCTAATTATCGCCGAAGATATTGAAGGCGAAGCTTTGGCAACTCTGGTAGTCAACAAAGCCCGCGGCGTATTGAATATTGCAGCAACCAAATCTCCCGGATTTGGCGACCGGCGCAAAGCTATGCTTCAAGATATCGCCGTGCTCACCGGCGGTCAACTGATTTCCGAAGAAGTCGGACTCAGCATCGATACCGCAACTCTAGAAATGCTCGGTACCGCCCGCAAAATTACGATCGACAAAGAAAACACCATCATTGTCGCTGGCGACGAACACAAAGCTGACGTGCAAAAACGGATCGAGCAAATCCGCAAGCAGCTAGAAGCGACGGATTCCGACTACGACAAGGAAAAGCTAACCGAACGCATCGCTAAACTCGCCGGCGGCATCGCTGTAATTAAAGTCGGCGCAGCTACCGAAACCGAGCTCAAAGACCGCAAACTGCGTATCGAAGACGCTCTCAACGCTACTAAAGCTGCTGTGGAAGAAGGTATCGTGGCTGGAGGCGGCACGACGCTACTTCACCTGATTACAAAAATAGATGCGATCGCACATACTTTAGACACCGAAGAACAAGTAGGCGCTGACTTGGTGAAGAAAGCTTTGGAAGCACCTTTGCGTCAAATTGCTGATAATGCCGGCGTTGAAGGTTCCATCGTCATCGAGCGAGTGCGGGCTAGCGAGTTCAACATTGGCTACAACGCTCTCACCGACGTGTACGAAGATATGATTGCCGCCGGGATTATTGACCCGGCTAAGGTGGTGCGATCGGCTTTGCAGAATGCCGGTTCCATTGCTGGTATGGTTTTGACCACTGAAGCTGTGATTGTCGAAAAACCCGAGAAGAAAAAAGCCGGCGGTGACATGGGCGACATGGGCGGCATGGGTGGCATGGGCGGCATGGGCGGTATGGGCGGCATGGGCGGCATGGGCGGCATGGGCGGCATGGGCGGCATGGGCATGATGTAGTCATCAGTCATTAGTCATCAGTCATTAGTCATTAGTCGTGAGTTTGCGGCTAAAAACTACCTGCTGATTGGTGGCTTTTGAGACAAAAAAGCCCTCTGTAGCGTCTGTAGGGTGCGCCTCGCGCACCTGACGCTATCGATAGACTAAGATTTTTCCCAAAAACCGCATCTCTCTCTCTTGGGCAATCTCTCCAATCTCCCCAATCTCCCAATCTCCCCCTCTCCCAATCTCCCCCTCTCCCCATCTCCCCCTCTCCCCATCTCCCCATCTCCCATCTCCCCCTCTCCCCATCTCCCCCTCTCCCCATC
>NZ_JAUBRJ010000187.1:0-1234 GCF_036701805.1 Microcoleus sp. N3A4 | reverse complement strand
GTAGAAGTTCACGGGGTTAGCGTGGCAGAAGAGAAGGAGGAATCCGACCAGAACGAGTACTCAAGACAGATTCAGTCAGGAACTCAAGAATATTCCGGTCTTGCAGCTTGAGAGAAGACACGACGGTGAGTAAACGGGCAACAAACAGACTTCCTGCTGCTGAATCTGAACCAAAGCTAGTCCGTCGCCAAATCACAGCAGGGCGAATGGCTCTTTCAGCGGCATTATTGGTCGGCTCTACACCATCTGAGGAGATAAATAACCACAGAGCCACTTCCAACTTTAGTAAATTACGGCAAGTCCGCACAGTTTTTGCCAATGGGGTCTTTTCCCTCTCGTTGATGTCTAACTGCGAAGCTTCTAGCAAGATGCTCAAAACTTTAGTCTTAATAGGTTCAACCCTTTCTTTCAACTCAGAACGAGTGAGTTGGTCATTTCTAAATTTATGCCAGAGATTGAAAAGCTCTTTTTCCTGCTCCAGCAAGGATTTGCCTATTTGGGCAGAAGCTCCAACTCGTTCGGATATTTGAATAAAATCTCGTTTGAGGTGCGCCCAGCACAGTTGCCTGCGATGGACATCCACCCAGTTATAGGCAGGGCAACGATCACTGGTGATCGAGCCACTAAAAGTTTCGCCCAAAACCGTTTGAGCAGCACTACTAGCTCTACTTAAAATTACCTGAAAGCTCTGGATCAATGGCGTTACTGCCACCCACAGCCAACCACTGGTCTTGGTGGCATTTTGACCATCTCCATTCCGCTGCTGAAATCCAGTCTCATCTACTCCCACAGTCGGCTGCTGCTGGATGTAATGTTGGGCTTCTGTGACTGCATCGCTAACTGCCTCACTCACTTCTGTCCGTAGACGATTGATAGTGCCGACGGACATTTCAATCCCAAACACCGCCTGCATCAGCGCACGTATTTGGCGGTAGGATTGTCGGTACTCACTACTGAATAGACCTACATAGGCTGCTGTTCTTGGACCATATCCACCCAGCCCAATTATTTCGGTCATTTCTGGGGCTTGATTTTCTTTCCCACAACAAGTACAGGTAATTGGATGAAACTGATGTTCGATGACGAGTCGCTGTACTGGTGGGACTTCCACTACTTGATGTCGGTAGGCTTGACCACTATTTTCAATCCCTAGGATGCCTCCACATCCACTACATTGCTGCGGGTAATGGTTGATTACTTCTTGACACATTTGGGTCGGGTATAGCTTCCGTTC
>NZ_JAUBRJ010000115.1:0-13504 GCF_036701805.1 Microcoleus sp. N3A4 | reverse complement strand
TTGGCTATATTAAATTTGTTTCCAGTCACCTGTCGGTCTTATTATTTCTTGTTGTGAAATGAAGTTGAATATTGATTCAGAAAACTAACTCACATTTAAATAATTGTTGATTCAGCAATGATGTACAATTGTCATAATGCGGGCGATATATACTGGGAATTAATAGTTGTTAATGGTCTGAATTTTGACGTTTTATGGGCTAATAAGATTTAATTCATGCCCTCACGTCAATTTTTAGGGATTCCTAACTGGATGATGCGATAGTTGCACAAATTTTTGGGTGTTTTTACTCATTATTATCTCCGATGATTCACTTTTACTTCCTCAATCCGCGTATGTGCCAGTTGGGGGTGCGGAATGTGGGATATAAACCAATAACTGCGGCATCCCTACCTCCCAAGAAAACGCCGCTTTCTTAGATGCGATAACTACTACCCAAAACTTCTGAAATAAAGCCAAAACATCCAACTGTCCCCTCACGATCGTTCCTTCATCTTCGTCAAGAATTTCTACAGATTTTTCTGAAGTAACGTGAAAAGGAGCAAGATAAAAATCAGCTAAATCCAAAAATGGAGACAGCACTACCATTTTGACTGTATTTTCGAGCAGGGGGTGGATGTTTGAGGCAATTCCTGTAACTTGCTTTCACTCTGTCTAATCGTTGTTTTTCACAATCACGGATTTCTGGCAAATCATCTTGCCACTAGCGAAAGAATTGGTCATCCTCAATCCACTCTATTTTGAATTGGGTTTCCCAATCATTCAGTGCAACATTCGCGATTGAATTGTTTGTACCATAAATTTAACCAATTTATCAAAACTTGCTCTTAATTTATGATAGCAAAACTTGCTAAATTTACGTTAATACTGAAGTATTGCGTCTTATAAAACAGGACATTGATCAATAATGATATTGCCCGCAGATCCCCGACTTCTGAATCAAACAATCATAAACGCATCAAAATGTAACGGGTAGGGAAACGGCACGGTGCGGTGTCCTCCCCGCGCCGGACACGGCACTGCCGTGTCCCTACAGAATGACAAAATATTGTAACGAGTTGTAAAGTATAATTAAACCGAAGCGAACACAGAGGCCAAGTAGTATCAAATGCGAGTTGCGATCGCCGGAGCAGGCTTAGCAGGACTTTCCTGCGCTAAATATCTTACCGACGCGGGCCACACCCCCATCCTCCTAGAAAGTCGGGACGTACTCGGCGGCAAAGTAGCCGCCTGGAAAGATGCAGACGGCGACTGGTACGAAACCGGCCTTCACATCTTCTTCGGTGCATACCCAAATATGCTCCAACTGTTTAAAGAGCTCGACATCGAAGACAGGCTGCAATGGAAACAACACTCGATGATTTTCAATCAGCCAAACAACCCCGGCACTTATTCGCGCTTTGACTTTCCCGACATTCCCGCCCCCTTCAACGGCGTCGCAGCCATCCTGGGCAACAACGATATGCTCACCTGGCCCGAAAAAATCCGCTTTGGCATCGGCCTGATTCCGGCGATGCTTCAGGGTCAAAAATACGTCGAAGCAATGGACAAATACTCGTTTTCCGACTGGCTCAAAAAGCAAAACGTCCCCCCCAGAGTCGAAAAAGAAGTATTCATCGCCATGTCCAAGGCGCTCAATTTCATCGACCCCCACGAAATATCTGCAACCATACTGCTGACAGCCCTCAACCGCTTCTTGCAAGAGAAAAACGGCTCGAAAATGGCCTTTTTAGACGGTTCCCCCACAGAGAGGTTGTGTCAGCCGATGGTAGACTACATAACTGAGCGCGGCGGTGAAGTACGGCTGAATGCACCCATCAAAGAGTTTTTGCTCAACGATGACAACACGGTGCGCGGGTTCGACATTCGGGGGGTAAAAGGGGCAGATTCAGAAATTCTGACGGCAGATATTTACGTTTCTGCGATGCCGGTTGACCCGCTAAAGTTAATGATGCCGGAACCTTGGGGCAAAATGGATTATTTCAAACAGCTCGAAGGCTTGGAGGGAGTACCCGTCATTAATGTACACTTGTGGTTCGATCGCAAGCTAACTGACATCGACCATTTGCTGTTCTCGCGATCGCCCCTGCTGAGCGTCTACGCCGACATGAGCAACACCTGTCGCGAATATGCCAACCCAGACAAATCCATGCTGGAACTGGTACTCGCACCTGCCAAAGACTGGATAGGCAAATCTGACGAAGATATCGTCGCAGCCACAATGATCGAGTTAGAAAAACTCTTTCCCGATCAAATCCCAGAACCAGCCAAACTGCTCAAATATCACGTAGTCAAAACCCCACGTTCCGTCTACAAAGCCACTCCCGGACGCCAGCAGTGCCGTCCTTCTCAAATAACTCCGATTAGCAATTTCTATCTAACGGGGGATTATACGATGCAGCGTTATCTTGCGAGTATGGAAGGTGCCGTGCTTTCTGGTAAGCTGACAGCGCAGGCTATTTCGACGGCCAATAACAAATGAAAAATTAAGAATTTTTCATAAAGACGTAAAAAAATCTCCCGTTTTCTAAACGGGGGAATGTCAGTTCTAATCTTTAAATTTCTTATTCTCGGATGCTGCAACTGTCAAAACTCCAGTGCATGAGAACTCTGGCCTCTGTGGATGACTCCTACGAACTGTGCCGCCAAGTCACGGCGAGTTATGCCAAAAATTTTTATTTAGGCACTCAACTCATGCCCGAAGCCAAGCGTCGGGCTATTTGGGCGATTTACGTCTGGTGCCGCCGCACCGACGAACTCGTAGACGGGCCTGGTTCTGATGCAACGACCCCTGAAACCCTCAATCTGTGGGAAAAACGCCTAGAATCTGTGTTTGCCGGCCATCCTCACGACGACTACGACGTAGCTTTGGTGGATACGCTGTCTCGTTTCCCGATCGACATTCAGCCGTTTCGGGAAATGATTGCGGGCCAGCAAATGGACTTGTACCGCAGCCGCTACGAAACTTTTGAAGAGCTCAATCTTTACTGCTACCGAGTAGCGGGTACTGTCGGGCTGATGTCGATGTCTGTCATGGGTGTGGACGAGTCGAATCCCGCTGCTAAGTGGAATTGGCACTGGGGCAATAAAATTCCCAAAGAAGAAGCCATCTCCCTCGGTATTGCCAAGCAGTTGACTAACATTCTGCGCGATGTCGGAGAAGACGCCCGCCGCGGCCGCATTTACATTCCCTTAGAAGACTTAGCGCTGTTTAACTACACCGAAGCAGATTTATTCAACGGTGTCATTGACAACCGCTGGCGGGAATTGATGCGGTTTCAAATTCAGCGAGCTCGCAAATTATACGCTAGCGCCGAGCCCGGAATTAAAGTGCTCAGTCCCGATATCCGCTGGACTGTTTGGGCTGCTACCATGCTCTACAGCAACATCTTAAATGCGATCGAACGCAATCAGTACGATGTGTTTCAGAAGCGGGCTTATGTTCGCAATTCTCAGAAACTGCTGTGTCTCCCCGCCGCTTGGCTGAAGTCCAAAGTGCTTTAGCCGCAGGCAATTTTGCTTTTATCTTAGTCCGCGTAGGCGGACTTTGTTTGTATAGCCCAGAATTATATTCGGCCGATTCAAATTTTGTTTTCAATTGTTTGTTTTCAATTGATCGATCGAACTTTCCAGCAATTGCTTTTCCTGCTGGAGTTTTGCCTCTAAATTTTGAATTTGTTCCCGGCGGGCTTCAACTTCAATCAAGCGGCGAGACAATTCTTGACTTTGCAAAGTGAGAGATTGCCGCCAATCTTCTGCTTTTTGGGCTTCTTGCTGCAAAAAATCGGGAGTAAAGCCTGTTGTTAAATATTTCTCAACTAATTCTAGCACCCAGTTTGTAGCTGCTTGAATATGCAAAACCTTGCTATTTTCTCCAATATCTGCTAATACTAGCATCCCTTCATTTAAAATATTAGTTGCAGAGTTAATTTGATTTTGAGCAAAATCTTTAGGTAATGTCAAGAAACTTTCTTCAGTAAGAATAGCCCAAGTATCATCAGAATTTTGGCAAGCGAACAATTGCAGGGAAGATTCGCCTAAAACTTCCTGATTTTGTACTTGGGCTAAATATAGCATAAGGGTTATTTGTTGTTGGTTATTTTTGTCTGACCTAATTTTTACTATTTTTCTCACACAGAAGTGCGATCGTCCTAAAAAGGAATATACTCAACAGCATTCATCCATTCATAAGATTCCGAGGCTAAAGCAATGAGTTCCAAATCCTTAACAAATTGTCCGATCGTACCGCCTAGCTGATGTCCAAATATCAAACCAGCAAACTGTCTTTCCTGACGCTGCCAATCTTGAGCCATTGCCCTAAAACGGATATCTTGAGTAAACAATACTCTCCCTAGCACAGTGGCACGTTCCAAAAGTTCATCATCCGGCAATTCTGTCGCACCATCTTCGATCGCAGTCAAAACATCCACACCGCGACGGCGCAACTGTTCGGTAATTGCTTGCGGAATGTGAACGTCCATGTACAGAGAAATTGCCACTTACAATAACCCCTTAGATCGCATTCTCACAAAAAATGGTGAAGGCGAAAGCAGAGATTTTTCCTGTTGTACCATATCCCATTCTGCGCGAATTTCCTGATCGATTTCAGCTTGAAAGTCGAAGTAATAAGCCATCGCTGCATGAGTCTCCGACGGCATCAAATAAGGATGCTGGCGACACATTTCTTCCACTGACCAACCGTAAGCTAGATAATCCATCACAATCTGAACAACCCGCACGCGGGGAATTCGCTGCAACCGTGCGGGTTGACCCTCTACTTTCTCGATATGAGGATAAATTATTGATAGCATAATGATATCCCAAACTAAAATCGCTAAATAGTTAAGTTGAAAAGGAAAGATATTGTAACATCTTGTTGGATTATAGCCGATCGCGCCCGCGGTGCGTGAGAGTCAATATTTTCCTTGGGATTCCCAGATTTTTCGCCCTCACGCAGCCTACAAATTGACTAAAAACAGTCAACAGTCAACAGTCAACTATTAAAACAACTTTAGCCGATCGCGCAAAATCTCCGCCTGTTTTTCGGCTTCCGCCAAAGCATCCCTCGCCCCCTGAACCACATCAGGAGTAGCCTTATCCACAAACTTCTGATTAGTCAAACGCGCCGCAGTATGCTTAATTTCAGCTTCCACCTTGCTCAACTTCTTCTCTAACTTAGCACGCAAAGCCCCCAAATCCACCACCCCAGCCAGAGGAATCAATACTTGCACAGTACCGACAACCCCAGCAATTGTCTGTCCCAAATCTGCATCCAAACTAGCCGTAACTGTCAGATTTTCGACTTTTGCCAAATCCTGAATGTAAACGCCTCCATCTGAGATTATTTGACGTTCTTTCTCGCTTTCGCTTTGCAAAATCGCCGTCACCTTCACACTGGGTTTGATATCAGCATCTGCCCGCAAATTGCGAATAGTGCGAATAGTACCGAACAACAACTCAAACTGCTGTTCCAAATCAGCATCAATTAGCGAGATATCAGCTTCTGGATAAGCTTGCAAAGCCAAACATCGATCGTCACCTGTTTGAGTCAGAGTGTGCCAAATTTCCTCAGTAATGTGCGGCATAAAAGGATGCAGCAGTTTCAAAATCCCTTCCAACACAAAAGCAAAAGTTTGCTGTGCCACTTTCTTAGAATTTTGTTCAGCATCCTGCTGCAAGCGAGACTTGACCAACTCAATATACCAGTCACAGAAATCGCCCCAAATAAACTCATAAAGTCCCTTCGCCGCTTCCCCCAAACCGTAACTTTCCAAACAATTGCGGCTTTCTTGCACAACTTGATTGTAGCGAGAAACAATCCAGCGATCGCACAATTCTAACCCAGCTTCCACAGAAGGACTTCCCAACTGCTGCGGCGTCTGTCCCTCCAAATTCATCATCACAAACCTGGCAGCATTCCACAACTTATTCGTGAAATTCCGCGAAGCTTCCACCGATTTCGATTCATCAGTTTTGCGATCGTACTCCATGCGAATATTTTGACCTGCCCCAACCACTTCCTTAACCAAAGTGTAGCGCAAAGCATCAGTCCCGTACTTATCAATTAACAGCAGCGGATCGATACCATTTCCTTTACTCTTAGACATTTTTTGACCGTTTTCATCCAACACCAAACCGTGAATGTAAACAGTATCAAAAGGCATCTTTTCAGTAAAATGTCCGGCCATCATCGTCATTCTAGCAACCCAGAAAAAGATGATATCAAAACCTGTAACCAAAGTAGTTGTCGGATAGTAAAACTCCAAATCCTTAGTTTCGTCCGGCCATCCCAAAGTGGAAAAAGGCCACAACCCAGACGAGAACCAAGTATCCAATACATCTGGGTCTCTTGCTAGCTGCACGTCATTACCAAACTTAGCCGTAGCTTTTTCCCTAGCTTCAGCTTCACTTTTCGCCACCACAAACGGCGTCGTATCAGTAATTTCTCCTTGGGTTTCGCTAACAGCATACCAAGCCGGAATTTGGTGTCCCCACCACAATTGGCGGGAGATACACCAATCTTTCAGCTTCACCAACCAATCCCGATAAACCTTTGTCCATCTTTCAGGAACAAAGACTGGTGAGTTACTTCGATCTAATGCTTCTAAAGCGCGTTGAGAAAGAGGATCTATCTTCACAAACCATTGCGTAGATATCAAAGGTTCGACCGGGACTTTGCCGCGTTCGCTGTAGGGAACTGTATGCTTATAATCTTCTATTTTAACCAAAAACCCGTCATTTTCTAACCGCTGCACCACATTCTTTCTGGCAACAAATCGGTCTTGTCCCTGGAACTCTCCGGCATTTTCATTTAAAGTGCCGTCCTTATTCATAATGTTAATAAACGGCAAGTTGTGACGCTTACCCATCTCGAAGTCATTCGGATCGTGGGCGGGAGTCACCTTGACACAACCAGTTCCGAAAGTCGGATCGACAAACTCATCAGCAATGATGGGAATTTCCCGATTGACGATCGGCAAAGTCACAGTTTTACCGATAAGATGCTTGTAGCGATCGTCCTGTGGATTCACCGCCACCCCTGTATCGCCCAACATCGTTTCCGGCCGAGTCGTCGCCACCTCCAAATAACCAGAACCGTCCGTCAAAGGATAGCGGAAATGCCACAAATGCCCGTCAACTTCCTGCTGATCAACCTCCAAATCCGACACAGCAGACTGACTCGCCGGACACCAATTCACCAAGTAATTGCCGCGATAAATCAACCCCTCATCGTAAAGACGGACAAACGCTTCTAAAACCGCAGCGGATAAGCCTTCATCCATCGTAAAGCGTTCGCGCGACCAATCAACAGACACGCCCAAACTGCGTAATTGATTAGTAATAGTATTGCCCGATTCAGCTTTCCACTCCCAGGCCCGTTCCAAGAATTTTTCTCGGCCTAAATCGTGACGAGTTTTGCCTTCTGCTTTGAGTTGCTTTTCGAGAATAGTTTGAACTGCGATGCTAGCATGATCCGTTCCCGGCAACCACAGGGTATTGCGTCCAGTCATGCGGTGATAGCGGACGAGGACATCAATCAGCGTCTCTTCAAAAGCGTGTCCCATGTGGAGGCTGCCGGTCACGTTGGGCGGCGGAATGACGACGCAGTAAGGTTCGCCACCTTTTTCGGGGTCAGCTTTGAAGGTTTGGTTGTCTTCCCAGTATTTTTGCCATTTGGCTTCGGTGGCTTTGGGGTCGTATTGGGGGGGTAGGTTTGCGGTCATGGCGGCTTGAGAGTTTGATCTTATTTAGATTGTGCCACAGGAGAGGGAGGAGAAGAGTTTTGAACCGCAGAGGGCGCAGAGGGCGCAGAGGGAAGAGTGTTGGGAGGGTTTTGGATTATGATTGTGATTATTGGTTTGAGAAGAGGAGAGAAGAGAGTTGGAAGATGATCTGAATGAGTTGACTTATGCTGTGATTGGGGCGGCTATGGAGGTTCATAAGGAGTTGGGGCCGGGGTTTTTGGAAGCGGTATATGAGAATTCGTTGCGTGAAGAACTCGCTCTCCGGGGAATTCCTTTTGATCCTCAGCCGACGGTGAATGTCCTGTACAAGGGTGTTTTGGTTGGGGAAGGCAGATACGATATGCTGGTTGCCAACACTCTCGTTGTTGAATTAAAGTCTGTCCAAACTATACTTCCTATCCATGAAGCTCAAGTTATTTCGTACCTGAAAATGACTGGTTATCCTCTAGCCCTTCTCATCAACTTTAATGTCCGCTTTTTAAAAGAAGGAATCCGCCGCCTCATCCTCTCCTAACAAACCCTCTCATCCCTCTCCTCTCTGCGCCCTCTGCGCCCTCTGCGGTTAAATCCTCTTAATATCTTATTTGATTGACAGAAATCCCTAATCCAAAACCCGCCTTCTCTCGGAGAAAGGCACGATTTTGCAGAGAAACCGGTTTTCTTTTGGCCTTAGTCCTACTGGTAAAACAACTTGCAATAATTAAGGATCGCAATGAATAACAGATATCAAACTCCAGGACTTTCGTTTGATGTTCTCAAACTTAAATATAAAGTAATTAAGCTTCGGAATAATCTTACTGGCATTCTGACAAGCATCCTGAAAAGACGTGATGCAGGAACAAGTCTGACTTCAATGGAAATGACTATGCTGACCAAACAGGGGTTTTCAGAGATCGAGACACATGATTATCCATCATCCAATCCTCTTTATCAAATTTTAACCAAAGTTGAATCAGGCGGCGAGCTAAATCAAGTGGATATTGACTGGCTCACAAAAGAGCGCCTGTTTGAGACGATCGCATTTATCCGAACAGAACAGGAGCAAAAAACTCAGATTAAAAATCAATTAGATATTTTAAAAAAGCAATACAAAATCAGTACCTATTTAGACTATAATTGCGATATTCTGCTATTACAAATTCTGAAAAATATTCAAAACTTGAGAACCTTATCTGATTCTGAAGTCAACTGGCTAAAGACTAAAAATTTGGTGCAACCGCTAGAAATATACCAGAAACAAGAGTTACAAAAATTGGCTCGGCAACAAGAAATAGAAGAAAGAAAAAAAGCCACCGAATTTTCCCAGCTTAAGTTAAAATACAAAGCTACCAAACATGAGGATTCTTCTTTGTCTAGTCCTCTATATCCCATTCTCATAAAGATGGATAGGGGTAAGCAGCTAATTGCATCAGAAATTGAATGGCTAAAGAATAACCGACTATTTTATTCACTAGAAATTTATCAAAAACGAGAGTCAGAAAGGATTGCTCGTGAACAAGAAGCCGAAAAAAAAAGAAAAGCAGAGAAGCACTTTTATGAGCTAAAGGTAAAATATCGAGTAAATAGCTGGGATTCATCTATTCCTAATCGCCTGTATTTAATCCTTTGTAAAATTGATAAAGGAGAGCTACCGATTAATTCAGATATAACATGGCTGAAATCGCAGGATTTTTCAAATTTGACGGCTCATGTTGAGAAAATGCAGCACTTGACTGAGCTTAAGATAAAATATAAAGCCGCTCAACATCAAGATACATCTCCCTCCAGTCATCTATATAAAATACTCAAGCAACTAGAGACAAGCAAGCGCCTAAACACTCAAGATGGTGAATGGCTTAAAAAGCAGCAACTTTTAGAAACTTTTGCCATTTTTCAAGAGCGAGAGGCTGTGCATAGAGATGAACTATCCCAATTTAAAGATAAGTATAAAGCAAGCAAACACCAGGATTCATCAGGCTCTAACAAGCTATATAAAATCCTGCAAAAGCTTGAATCAAAGCAGAAACTGATTCAGGTAGACATAGACTGGCTGAAAAAGCATGGACTTACCGATACAATTGCCATTGCCGAAGAGCTTCAGGAGCAAAAACACTTTGTGGCTCTGAAATCTAAATATCAAGCAACCCAGTATGAGGATTTATCTCTCTCTAGTCCACTCTATCAAATTTTGAAGAAACTTGATTCAGGAAAACAGCCAAGTAATGCAGAAGTTAACTGGCTTTCAAAGCATAGCCTAAATCAGGTTATTGAAATCGCTAAAGAGCGGGAATCACAGAAGCACTTTACTTCTTTGAGGGCGAAGTATAATGTTTCCGACTATAAGGACAAATCTCCCTATAGCAATTTATACTTAATCTTGCAAAAGCTCGATCGACAAGAGAGGCTGGAAGCAACAGATGTTGCTTGGCTGACAGAAAATGAACTTTTATACCCTAACGAAAAGATTACCATTGAGTACCATAAAATTGAAGCAATTTTTTATGAGCAGGAGTTTTATAGAACTAAAAACGGATGGAACTTGCCAAGTGCTAGCAGTCATTGGCGCAAAGCTGACGAGTCTCAAACAGCATTAAAACTAACAGATAATCTGGATTGGGATATGGTAAAAGATAAAAAGCTCAAGTCTGCATTGTTGACAACTAGGGGTGGAGCTTATCGAGATATTCAGCAGTTGAATAAAGCCGAAAAATGTGCGAAAGGAGCGATTGAGTACCAACCTGAGAGCCATCACCCTTACACTTTAATGGGAGCAATTTGTTATGAGCGCGGTCAATATTTAGAGGGAGATTCTTGGTTTAATGAGGCCATCAAACGTGGCGCTAACCCCAGAGATATGGATTCCGAAATCAAGCGAGTGGTTAGGAATGCTAAGAATGAGAATAAGCGCCGGGAAGTGGTAGAATATCTACTGAAAAAAGACCCATCACGATACGCTTGGGCTAAAGCTTATCTTAAGAAACCCCAAAACCAAAGTTTGTAGTTTGTAGGCGGGGTTTAACATATATAGCAACACGGGCGACTCTTATATCTCGATTACTTCACCTCCTTATAATCCACGCCATAACTCGTATCTCTCCCCGACAAATACGTAGTTTTCCCCGTTAAAGTCTCCAGAGTTTGTTTCGTTTCAGCCGAAGTAATCGTATTCAGCGGCACGCCGAACTTGCTAGCCAAACCAGCCGCCACGCCCACACCTTGTCCTTGATAAATATTCACCGTCGCAATTCGCCCGACGGATACCGCCATACCGACATAACCGGACGATCGCCCGACAATGGCTAAATTCTTGACTTTGCTAGCCAAAGCGCTTTCTATGCCGAAATTATACACGGGCAGCGGCGGAATTCTCGCAGATAAATTCTTGACTCCGCCCCGCATATCGAAATCGTAGGAAAAACTGCCGATCGACTTGGAGGGTGCAGTTCCCCCTTTGATAATCTCCTGCCCCGTCAGCGGATCTACCACATCGCGAACGTTCAAAGTTTGCCTGATATAAACCTCGTCAGGAATAAATACTCTCACATCTTTACCAGACTTCTTTTGTAGCCATTCTTGGAGAGATGACATTTCTTTAACCATCTCAGGAGTTGGTTTTCTGCCGTTAGCTTCCATCTTCATTATTTGGTCAACTTGGTATTTAAACAGAAACCCGTTCCATGACAGCAAATTTTTTTTATAAACGCAGACATTGGCTTTATCAAAAAAGAATCCTTTATTTTGACTAAAGGGCATATTTTTGTCTATGTGATAAGCTGCTCCTATAGCTACGCTTCGGATGTCGTAGCCGTCTGTATACGGCTGATAGATGGTACTCCAAAAATTCCTCATCCAGAATTTTGTACTAGCCGGATCTTTAGATTTCATAATGCTTTCTTTAATCTTTTTTACCAAAGGCCGATTGTAGAGAATTTCATCTTCTATGCTGCGGAATTCCGACATTGTTATACCTGTAATTCTCGGAACTACAGAGACAGCTAAAGTTTCATTTTTGGATTTTATATTTTGAGATTCATATCCTGTATAATAAGATAACCCTGCTTTTCTGGCGAATTCTGCGTCTTGAGTTACGTCAATAAAAGAGTTGGCTTTAATTATTAGATTGCTGCCTTTTACTTCGGCATATTCAATTTTTTTATCTACGACCTGGGGAGTAAGAGTTGAGTTGGAAATAATTTTGACTTTGGCTGCTGAAAGCATCTGTTTGAGAGCTCGATCTGCCATTTTTGGGTCTAAGCAAGATTCGGGCGCATTCGCTTTCTCTAAAAATTCCTTAAAACATTGGGCGTAGGGTTGGCGGTACCAATCGGGGATTTTATCTAAATCGATGTAAGCTAAACCGCCGCGGGTGAGTAAGCCGCCCAAAGGAGCACTTCCGTAGTTCGATCGCACGATCGCAACTTTGCCCTTTGCGCCTAAAGTTTTCTTAGCCCATATCGCCGCACATATCCCCGGTACTTCATCACCATATACTACTACATCAAACTTTTGCTCCGGTGATTTTTTGCGAGGTACTGGAGGCGGGCTGCTGGATTTTTGCTGCAGAGTTCCAGTGTCTAAGGTGGCACTTGCTGGGTTTCTATTTGCGATATAATTTTCTGCTTCTCTGAAAGGTGGATAATTAATTAAAAGTTTTACGGCGACAAAGAAGATTGCAATTGAAGCTAATTTCTTGAAAGTAGAGAGCATTCAGTTGACTCGTTTATAAATTTGCAATACCTGAAAGCGCAGTTCAGGGTTTACGGAATTGAATATAGCACGTTTAGATAGTTTCAACACAGTTTTAACTTTTCCGGGAACCGTGGTAAACGAATCTTCTCAACCCAAACCTGGTGATGCTGTGCTTGGCAGCCAAAATGCTACAATTACATCAATCACAAATTGAAACATAAAAAACATGACTTTTGAGGCGGTTTTAAATCTTGTCAAGCACTTGTCTTTAGCCGAAAAGTTACGATTGATTAAGTGGATAGTTCCTGAAATAGAACGAGAATTAGTTGTTCTGCCGACTCCCCGCAAATCATTGTGGGGTTTATGTGCTGACTTGGGAATTGCACCTTCTGCCGCTGATATAGATGAAGCTCGCAGCGAAGAATGGGCGAATTTCCCAAGGGAGGATTTCTAATGCTGGGTGCTGTAGCTGATACTCATACTGTGATCTGGTATATATTTGCCGAGAAAGCGACTTTCGGTGACTGCTAGAATGACCATAGAAGAGATAGCTGCCGAGGGAAATTAGGTGGCTTTTTCATCAATTACATTAGCAGAAATTGTCTATCTGAGCGAGAGAGGGCGGATTAATTCAACTACTCTCGATCTATTATTGAGAGAAGTTGAGAGCGATGATGCGTTATTGGTTGAAATTCCTTTCGATCGCAATATAGCTTTGACTTTAAGGCAAGTTGACCGATCGCAAATTCCCGATTTGCCCGATCGCATTATTGCTGCTACTGCTTTGTATCTTAATCTACCCGTTATTAGTCGCGATCGCCGGATTCAATTATCTAGTATAGACACAATTTGGTAAATCTGAGTCACTCGGCGCAAGTTTAACTTTTCCGGCAACTGTTGTTAGCGGTTTTGCCAGTGTTACTGGTTTGGGAGGGCTATTGATGTGGGTAAGGATGGGGGGTGCGATCGCCTCTCAGATATCTGGTGTCGGAAAGGGCGATCGGCTACAATAATTGGTTCTTCCTTACTTACTATGCTAAATCAATAGCTAAATCAGTGAAAATATCTGAACAAATATATAGAAAAGTAAA